>CAZHOV010000009.1:0-4216 GCA_964534315.1 uncultured Saprospiraceae bacterium
AAGGCTATCCATTATGGCGCTCCTAACCAGACGTTCGTCGATCTGCTCGCCTTTTTGCGCTTTGAACTGTAAAAATTCCAACTCATCGCTATAAGGGGCCAGTGATTCGAATAGATCCTTGGTCAACCGCTGATTGACGGGAATATTTTGAGTATTGTATTTATCGCTAGCTCCCCGAATGATGATTTCCCGTTGGCTTTTTTCGGGCAATATCCAGTCCAGTACTTCGTCGTTATTAATGTAAAGCCCCCAGGGCAGATCGTTTTGCTCATCTGGCGATTCGTCTTCAAAGCTGGCAGAGCGGTAGAGCTGGATGGTTAGGGATTGATCCTGGGCTTTCAGCTTTGCTGTGGCGGCATCAAAGGCTTCCTTCAGCGTGTTTCCTTTCGAGAGGCTGTGATAAAACTGATGAGCAAAACGGGTAGCTTTGGTATCATTGACAGGTGCGTTGGTAGCAATGATGGCAGATATTCCCAACTCCAGTAATCTTTGTACCTGTGGAAGAGTCGAGCAACCATTCAAAAAAACGATTTGGAGGTTGTCTTGCTGGGCTAATAATTCAGCGATGCCCTCAGCATTGGCACTTTGATCGGTTAAGATGAGTTCCTGCGATTCGGCATGCCCGCCATAATGAAACAGGATCACCCGGTCTTTGAAATCGGTCAGATATTGGGCTATTGAATCAATGGAGGCAAAAGAATCTCTATGGAGCAAGTAGCGCTGATCGCTAGCTCCGGGAGAAAGATGTCTGTAAATGCCTTCGTCTTCTTCCTGAAGTTTTTTCAAAGGGGCTTCCTGGTTATTGGCGAAAGCCATAAATATAACAGGAATGGATGCCATATATTAAATTCCTAGTTTTTCTCGTACAATTCTTGGGATCGCTTCTTTATGAACGAGGATAGAGACGGTGTTCATCGCAAAATAGGCTTTTGACGCATAAATATAGCCCTCGAAGCCCAATCCTTTGCTTCCCCATGAGTTTTTAATAATGTAATATTCTTGATCATCCTGATCCATCGCCATGCCAACGACGTGCATGAGGTGATCATCCGTAAGAGTGTAATTTTCGAATGCTTCCTGCCGGATTTGCTGGGTAATTTCTTTTTGGGGATGTGGTTTTTGAAAATACGTTTGCTTTTCTTCAGCGGAGATATCAGCCCAGTTTTTTTGTGGGACAATAGCCAGTCCCTGACGCGCTGAGAATCCGGGATCGCTAACGTCGCCATCCCATTCTACCGTATATCCCTGGCGGAGTGCATAGTCGGCTACAAAAAGAAGGTCTTCAAGCGGTACATTATAAAAGGAGCCGTCTGCGAAATTATCCGGAATTTCCAGAACAAACTGTTCGTAAAACGGATGATGAGAAAAAGAAGTCAGGGAGACATAGTCATCCGGATTCAATCCGACTACCTGTTCAGCAAAAGATTGGGGGGTGAACGTTTTCCCCTTATATTCAAATTGTTCGGGAACCGCTCCCAGTTTTTTATCCAGGATTTCATTTACCTGATCTTTCCACTTCATATCTAGTGGGCGGCTTTCCATTGCTTCATCCATTACGCTCTTCAAGTCTTTGACCAGCGTGCTGTGGTCATGAACCTTTTCATTGTTGGGCTTGCCGCTATACACTGACTCCGGCACGATGCCATGGTCGCGGAGGGCAAAAATCACATCATGGCCAAGGCTGCCCTCGCTAAAATTTGTCGTTCCGTGGTATCGAATATATTTTTGTGCTTTCTTCGGATAAGTGTGACGAACAATAAACATCTCAGAAAGATCTATGGGCTCTTTTCCCAAGCGCATCATCTCTGCCTCCAAAAAAGAAACAGTAGAGAAACTCCAGCAGGTGCCGGTTCGGTCCTGGCTTTTCACCGCTGTACATTCGCTTTGGGTAACAATAGTAAATTGATAATCGTCTTTGGCAGCGGTCTCCTGAGCCTGAAGGGGTAGGAAAGAAGCAGTACCTAGGAAAAGGAATAAGATGTTAAGCAGATTATTATAAAACGTCATGATGGATTAATTATAGAATAAAAATTTAATATTAGAATAATTTTTTATAAAAACCAAATTGAGAAAGCTAACCGTAAGCAGTGAACAGTTAATTTTTCTTATACTAATATCTATATTTTGTGAAGCTATGGAAATCATGGGTTTTCACATAGTCGAGTAGTGACGAGATCGTTTTTATGCGCTTTCCTATTTTCCTACTTTCCTACCTTCCTATTTTCCAAATTTCCTATTTTCCTATTTTCCTACCTTCCTACTTTCCATCCTTACTCAAATAGGGCAATCACATTCTTCCGTATATTGGTCAGGTTGACGATGACGAAAAGGGCTGCAAACAAGATAGCAGCCAGGATGACGGTCCAGTGGGGAACAAATGGAAGCTCGAAGCCCTGAGTAGTGAACCACTCTACCTGGAAGTACCTGGAAAGAAGGAGGGCTATGATTGTTCCTACAAAAACGAAGGCGAAGAGCGTAATCATTCGTTTCGTTAAGACCTGGGAAAGTTGTTTGTGTTTGTAGCCCAACTGGAGTAACAGGCTGATGGACTGGCTGGATTTGGAAATAAGCAATTGAAAGTTTAGGACAAATAAAAGAACAGAAAGCAGGACTATTACGATACCAATAAAGGCCAGGAAGCCTACTACCAGTGCAATCAGCGTTCCAACCTGGCCACCGATCAATTTTCCGCTGCTGATCTCATAGTTGTTTTCGTCCAGAAAAGCTGTAAATTCTTTAGCATATGGATTGGATACTTCCATGATAAGCCGGGAAGACTTTCCTGAGGAGCCATCGCCAAAATTTTTATTGGCCCATTCCATAAAGTTTTGGGGAACAATGATGGAGTTGATACGATCGCTGAAGCCAACGATCTGACCTTGCATTGTTTTTCTACTCCTGTTTCCTCTGAGTATGATATCAATAGTCACCCGTTTGATGGTTTTTGGGGTAAACTGGGGAAGCCCCTGACTGGGTGCAAACCCGAAATTATATAATGCCAGGTAATCCCTGGAGATAATGATCGGAATGTCGTTTTGCCCCTCTTTCCATTCAAACTTGCGGGTTGATACATCCAAAAATTTACCAGGGACGGCTTCGAAAAATAATTCTGTGTAAAAGCCGAGCATCTTACTGGAAGCACTTACTTTGTAGCGGTTGGAAGAAAACACATCAGCATCAAGTACAAAGGGTTGTTGAAGAATCTTTTCAATCTCTTCCTCGTTGAAGGCAGCATTGGCACCAAGGGTATTAAAAAAATTGACCTTTTTATTGATGATAACGTAGCGATCATCTTTTGAGCCTCCCTTGCCGGTGAGGAAAGACAGATCCTGATAAAACTGGATGGCGATCAGCAATAAGAGCAGGCCGATAAAAGCTCCAAAAGCAGCTCCAAAGATCTGCCAGCGATTATTTTCTTTCCACAACAATTTGTCAATGAGGTTCATGTAGTACTTTTTGGAAAAAGGACAAAGGAAAAAGAATCAAGGAACAAAGCAAAAATAGTATCTTTGGGCCATGAACGAAAAAATATTGATCATCGATTTCGGCTCACAGTATACGCAATTGATTGCACGCCGCATAAGAGAATTGCATATTTACAGTGAAATTGCGCCATTCAATAAGATTCCTTCTATAGACGATTCCATTAAGGCGATTATTTTGTCGGGTAGTCCTTTTTCTGTAACTGATGAGCGGGCACTGCACATTGATATGGACAAGGTTATTGGCAAGCGGCCGGTATTGGCTGTCTGTTATGGCGCGCAACTCATTGCCGACCACTATGGCGGACGAGTAGCCCCTTCCAATAAAAGAGAATATGGTAAAGCCAACCTAAAACATCCTAAATTTGAAGATCCCTTATTTGATGGTATCCCGGATGGCTCGCAGGTGTGGATGTCTCATGGCGATACCATTGAGCAAATACCGGATACCTTTCAGTTGTTGGCGGGAACCCGGAATATAGACGTCGCTGTGTTCAAATCTAAAGATGGCGCTTTTGATCATCCTGTATATTGCCTTCAGTTTCACCCGGAGGTAACGCACAGCATATACGGCCCGGCGCTGTTAAAGAACTTTACTATGGATATTGCGGGATGTACAGGAAACTGGACGCCTATTTCGTTTATTGAAGAAACCGTTGAACAACTGCGTAACCAGATTGGAAAGGAAAAAGTCATTATGGCGCTTTCCGGTGGAGTGGATTCTACTGTCGGTG
>CAZHOV010000009.1:4226-38082 GCA_964534315.1 uncultured Saprospiraceae bacterium
CTACATCAAGCTATTGGTGATCAATTGATTTGCTTTTTTGTGGATAATGGCTTGCTCAGAAAAAATGAATTTGATGAAGTACTGGCTTCGTACGAAGGAATGGGTTTTAATATAGAAGGGATAGATGCTCGTCAGCGCTTTTGGTCAGCACTTAGAGGCGTGACCGACCCCGAAAAAAAACGTAAAATAATAGGGGGGCTTTTTATTGAAATATTCGAAGAGGAATCGGAGGCTCACCCGGAAGCTTCCTGGCTTGGCCAGGGAACCATTTATCCGGATGTGATCGAGTCGGTTTCGGTTCATGGTCCGTCAGTGACGATTAAATCACACCATAATGTGGGAGGATTGCCGGATATTCTTAAATTGAAAATTGTGGAGCCTTTACGCATGTTGTTTAAGGATGAAGTGCGGCATGTCGGAACAGCGCTAGGCATTCCGGATGAGATTTTGCACCGTCATCCTTTTCCAGGGCCCGGATTGGCGATTCGAATATTAGGCGAAATTACACCTGAAAAAGTGGCTTTGTTGCAAGAAGCCGATGCCATTTACATCCAAAAATTAAAGGCACACAATTTGTACGATCAGGTTTGGCAGGCGGGAGCAGTCTTGTTGCCGATCAATACAGTGGGAGTAATGGGTGATGAGCGGACCTATGAATTAACAGTTGCCTTGAGAGCGGTGAATTCAAGAGATGGGATGACTGCCGAGTGGAGCAGACTGCCCCATGATTTTTTAGCGGAAGTATCCAGTGAAATTATCAATAATGTAAAAGGAATAAACAGAGTTGTTTATGATATCAGCACCAAACCTCCGGCTACCATTGAATGGGAGTAGATGGCTTGTCTTTTTTTGTGTATCCATCTTTTTCTTTTCGTCTTGCGGTCTCTTCCGAAAAGCTCCCAAAGAGCCTAGAGAGCGAGATGATAAAGAGGAAGTACTTGATCCCATAGAGGGGAAAACCAGCCGACCTGACGATGTAACCAATGATACCATAACCCCTCTTGATAGTCTGGAAAATGTTGTGATTGATTCTCTGGAAATGGGTAGGGATACTCAGCAGTTGGAAATTCTTGATACTTTTAAGCGTTCAATCTACCGGGTAACGTATCTGTTGCCATTTCTTACGGACAGATTTGATTACCTTAACGATAAGATCGACGAAAAATCTTTATTGGCCCTCAATTTCTATGAAGGCGCTAAGTTGGCCATAGATTCGCTTTCCCAAACTGGACCAACCCTTGAAATTAGTGTCATGGATTCCAGAGCTTCCACCAGTTATGTTCAAGATCTTTTAGATGATCCGCGAATCCGCGATGCTCATGTCATCATTGGCCCCGCCCGCTCATCAGTAGTAAATATGGTGGCGGATTATGCGAAGGAAAAGGGTATTATCCTATTTTCGCCCTTCACCCCCCGCACTGATATTACCCTAGAGAATCCTTATTACATACAGCTGAAACCCTCTTTAGCTGCGCATTGTAAAGGGATTACCAAGCATGTCCTGGATCGCTTTGATCCTGCACAGGTGTCACTGGTTTGCAGAGATAAACCGGCAGAAGTAGAACGATTTAACTATTTTCAAGAGGCCCAAAAGAAGTATTTCATGGATCCTGAAGTTGCTCCCTTTAATGAAATAATCATCCCAGACGATACGGAAGGGTTTCAGGAAATGGATCTAAGTCCTTATATTCTGGGTGATACGACTTCTGTTTTTGTTGTTCCTAGCTGGTCAAGCCAAGCATTTGTGTACTCCTTTTTGAGGCAATTAAACATCAGCCGTATGGAGTCAAATGTAGTGGTTTACGGAATGCCCCAATGGATGGAATATGACCTGCCCAACTTTGATATTTATGAAAATCTGAATGTTCACGTCAGTAGCTCCACCTATTTCGATCCTTATGACCCCAAGATCAAACGGTTCAAGCAGCAATTCTATCTTAATTTCGGCATGCCACCCACAGAACATGCTTTTGTAGGCTATGATATTACACTGATGGTAGGGGATCTGCTCAACAAACATGGATTATACCTGATTAATATTTTAGATCAAATGGATCAGCAATACTTACATACGTTCTTCAATTTTGAACGTGTTCCCCTGGAAACAGACGAACCCCTTGAAGATTTCTCCAGATTTAAGCAGTACGAAAATGTATACATCAACATCCTGGAGTTTGAAGATTATTATTTTCAAAAAAGAAATTAAATAGGTGAACGGTAAACAGACCGTTCACCGTTCACATACTATGAAACTAACCACAATAAATACCGGCTTTTTTAAACTTGATGGAGGCGCCATGTTTGGCATCGTTCCCAAGAAATTATGGAACCGTATGAATGCGGCGGATGATAATAATATGTGTACCTGGGCTATGCGGTGTTTACTCATCGAAACAGGTGACCGAAAAATATTGGTGGATACCGGGATTGGCGATAAGCAGGATGAAAAATTTCGTTCCTATTTTGAGCCTCACGGAGAGGATAGCTTATTGGGGTCTGTTGAAAACACAAAACTTTCTGCAGAAGATATCACTGATGTTTTTCTTACTCACCTACACTTTGACCATGTAGGAGGGGCGGTAAAAAAAGATGCTGATGGCCATTTAGTACCCACCTTTCCCAATGCTACCTACTGGTCGAATGAAGTACATTGGAACTGGGCGATGCAACCCAATGCCAGAGAAAAAGCCAGCTTTCTAAAAGAGAACTTTGTACCGCTCCAAGAGGCTGATCAATTAAAGTTTATCGATTTCTCCGCCGATCGGATCAACTGGTTGCCAGGTATTGATCTCCAGCTAGTTTATGGCCATACCGAAGCCATGATGCTCCTACTCCTCGACTGGAATGGCCGAAAATTAGTTTACTGTGCAGATTTAATTCCTTCTTCTCATCATATTGGTCTTCCCTACATCATGAGCTATGATGTAAGACCGCTACACACCCTGGAGGAAAAGACAAAATTATTGGAAGAAGCCGTTGAGAAAGACTACTTGCTCTATTTTGAGCACGATCCGAAAATCCCTCGTGTTTCTTTGAAAAGAGATGAAAGGGGAAGAATTGTTTTGGATAAAGTGGTGGAGTAGTTGGTGCGGTAGGTGGAGTACACCTGAATTATCCGGCACCTTAGTGGTGGCTGGATAACCCAATGAGGTGGAGTACACCTGAATTATCCGACACCTTGTAGGTGGCTGGATAATTCTAGGTGTACTCCACCTAGGAGGATAAATTAATCAATATCATCTAAATTCCGCAATTTGAGCTGCTCAGTCCCATCAAATTCGGTAATATAGCCGGTGATAGAGACTGTACCGGAAGGTACCGATTGCCCGGCCCAGGTTGCCTGAGACCTGGTGAACATGGTTAATGTTCCGGTACCGTCGCTGATCATATTATTGCTAAAATCAAAGGTACTTCCGCTAATAGTAGCATTATTGATTTGCACAAGGGTCGATTCAAAATTTTCAAAATCAACTAGTATTTGACTGATGGTTACCACAGCAGGGGTAATCGATCCGGAGCCTGTCTGAGTCGCATTGCCCGGAGGCGTATTATTGATCTGAAGTAAGCCCTCAAATTCAGATAATTCCAGATCAGTAATGATCACTTCGATCTCATCGCCCAGGTCGAAATTGTGGACTCCATCAAAACGCACCACGATTCCGCCAGTGGCATCCTGAATGACAAGGTTTGGGTCAGGTTCGTTCCCATTGGCTCGATCAGAAATAACAATCCCCTTAATCTTTCCTTCCGAAGCGGAAGAAGCGCCGCCCGTAAACTCGGCTCTTACATCAGCGATATCTACAAGCGGGGCATCAACAACCGTGTCTTGCTCACAACGAACGCCCGTCATATTGACATCTCCCAAGTCGCGGATAAATAGTTGCCTGTCATCTCCAAACACGCTGTAAATAGCTTCGATAGAACCATTGCCGTCGGGTGTGGTAGCATCAGCAAAGTCTGCGAAGCCACTGGAGCGAAGAATGATCTCATTATCATCGCAATCCTGAAGCGTTAAATTAACAGAAAACTGGTTGACCGCATCGGCATAGGTGACCCCGATGTCTCCAGGCACAAATTCTACATTCTCAATCCGGATGAGCCGATTAATGTATTGAGCGCTAATGTTGGGAATACTAAGCGTAGGAGGATTTATAGGTTGATTTTGCGCTCCCGGGATAACAACTCCCGGAACACGTGATTCCTCAATACGGTCGCCATCGGGGTTACTAACCAATTGCGGTTTTCCATTAAAACTTCCAATAAATAGTCCTTGACAATTAACAAAAACCTGGGAACCAACAGGATAGGTTTGATAGAGGTCTAATGCATCCAGACGGATCTCAATACCATCGGTTCCATCTTCGATTACGAGCGTTTTAAAGAAGTTGCCCGATTCATCATCTGCTACTACGACCCCTTCAAAAACAAGTTCGTCGGTAATTTCAAAATATTCTCCTCCTCCGGGATTTAGGTCTTTAATTGCACCAAGAGTAGTATTGACCGTTACATCCTGGCCACATCGAGGACCATTCATATTGATATCCTCCAGGTCGCGGATAAAAAGTTGTTCGTCATTGCCGAAAACACTGTAAATTGCAACTAAGGAACCGTTGCCCGAAGGCGTCAATTCCGCTGCAAAATCGGCAAATCCGCTGGATCGTAAAAGGACCGTATTTTTATCACAATCCTGGATGGAGCGATTGACGGACAGCTGGTTGGCTGCGTCGGCATAGGTTACTCCGGTCTCAGAGTCGACAAACTCTACGTTTTCTAGTTTGATCAGGCGATTGACATATTGGGGTCCAAGTTCGGAAATGGTCACCGTAGTAGGTGTTAAAGGCATATTTTGCGCTCCGGCGATGAGGTGCATAGGAGCAAGTAATTCTTCAATGGCGTTTCCGATAGAATCTCCCGCTATTTGGGGTTTTCCGTTAAAATCGCCGATGTATAGCCCATCGCAAATGACAAATAGCTCAGTACCGACTGGGTAATTACCAAAAAGCCCGACAACATTTACCCGGATTTCCAATGCTCCTGTTGAATCTTCGAATACCAGACTCTTAAAGAAGTTTCCTGATTCGTCATCCGCAGTAATAATTCCTGAAATAATCCAGTCTTCTGTGATGGGCACATAGTCAGATCCAATAGTATGCAAAGCTTTCACCTCAGCGATGGAAGCATTCGCCTGTATATTTGGCAGATCTTTTACCGGTGGCTCATCAAATTCCTCTTTACAACCAGTGAAGATCACCAGCGCCAGGGTAAAGAATAAAAACAAAAACTTTATTGAAAAATTAACTGATTTCATGATTAAAAAATGAATTATGATTTATTAAAATTTTAAGAAAAAGGAGAATGGAACAGAGGCATGTTTCTTCATCTATCCTATTCTTTATCCTTTTTTCAATTATTCATTATACATTACAAATTACTAATTGATAGCGCCTACATTCTAAGTGTTACACTGGCAAAGTAATTCAGCCCGTAAGCATAATAGTATCTATTCGGGAAAATACCGACTTCTTTATTTTCAAAATCGAAACGCGATTGCTCAAACCCGCCGGAGATAAAGTTCTGGTCATTCAATAAGTTATTAACTCCTACATTTAGATAGATGAATACATCATTGATCTTCCAGGATTTACCCGCAAAGATGTCAATCGAAAATTGTCCGTCGGTTTTTTCCTGGTAAAGGATATCTCTCCACAAGTCGGAGCCGGGCTCCACGATTTGTTCGACATACTGTGGGTCTGAGGTATAGGAGACCGCCTGTGTCGTTCGCCGGTCCGGGAAGAAATCCATATATACGCGATGTACATAGTTGAAATTGATATTAGCAAACCAATACTGTTTGGAGCGGTAGTTTAAGCCAAGGGTATATGCCGACTGAGGCGTACCGGGCACATAAAAATTTTCGATATAAACAGGCTCCTCGTAAGCAACCGGATCAGCATTGAAGTTATTGCCATCATAAACGGTCACCTGCTCCGGGCGATCATTGTAGATGTGTTCTCCTATGGCGGCAGCACCAATAAAACTTAGGGTCGGGGAGGCCTTTATTTCGAAAGCGGCTTCCAGCCCCATATGGCGTTTGCTGATTCCCGTCATTACATAGTTTCTGAATCCGCCTTCAGCTCCTCCAGGGCCTCCGTCATCCTGGAACAGATTCCGATTGAAAACCTGATTATTAAATTGGGTGTAATATCCTACTAATCGTCCTTTTATTTTTGGCGATTTGATCAGGTACCCCCCTTCAATAGAGGCGATCTCTTCGCTTTGGAGGTTCGGAACGACCTGATTCCACTGCCGTACGCCGATAAATGAATTTCGGAAGAAAGGCGCTCTGGTGAGGTAAGCCCCATTGACAAAAAGGTAATTCCTACCGTCAATTTTATACGTGGCCCCTGCTTTTATTTTATAATTAAGAAAATTGGATTTTTCTGAATCTCCCAGGGAGTTATCCGGAGCTACGCCCGATTGGATATCTCCCGTTCGCCAAAAGCGGGTGTTGGAGACTTCTACTCCGGCAAAATAATCAAGCTTTTTGGTGGTCACTGAAGCTTGAACCCATCCTAATGCTTTATGGATAGTTGCATCATAGTCATACCAAAAACGATCACCTTCTCTAAGTATCCGGTTGGGTTGATTCAAATCGTTTTGGATAAGATCATCTTCTCCCGCGGCTTCAAACTCCAAAAACTTATTTATATCCAGGTAAAAGTCTCCCCCCAATAGGTCGACTACGGAGTTATAGTTATCTGAATGATAATATTGATAGGTCGCTCCTCCGTCAATGGTCAACTGGTTGTTAACGAATGATTCAAATATGGTGTTGAAGTTTATTTTTTGGCTATCAAATCTTCTTTCAGAAAGAATGTATTGAGAGCGATTGCCGGAGATTGTTTCTCCGGTGCCATTAGCGTTTTCGATAGTTTCGAAACTATTTCGGTTGACTTCATACATGTAGTCCCAGTCGACCTGGCGCAAATCCTCATTTTCGCGAAGCAATTGCTCTACGATGTCTGCTTGCTCTTCACTTCCTACCAGGCGCATATAGCTTGGAGCCTTCCGGTAATATTCCGGACGGGGATCGCTGACATTGTACCAGTCTAGAGCGGTAGTGCCGTAGCGGCCTGTTTGATAGGAGACCGCTGTAAGTAAGCTGGATTTTTTACTGATCTTCCAGTCATGTGATAGAATCGCAACAGGTTGATGTGCTGTATTGACTCTGGAGTTTCGCTTTTCTCCATTCTGAAAGCCCCAATAAGGGTTGTAATAATTATTTTCGGCAATATCGTACCATTCCTGAGTAGCCGGACCATTTCGACCTCTACGAGAGGGGGCGCCAAAGGCGGTCAGTGAAATAGCGTGTTTTTCATTTATTTCTTTATCAATAGATAAGAAGTAGGAATAGGCATCGTAGAAGGTACCTTCAACGTAGCCTTCTTCCGCCCATCGTTTAGAGACGGAGGCGCTAAAGGCCCATCCGCTCGTCAGCCTTCCGGTAGAATAAGTAGCCATGAGGCGATGACGGTAAGCCCGGTTAGAGTTGGCGTAAGAAACACGCAACTGCGGGCGCTGGCGGGAGGCTCTGGCATCAATAAGCGTAGATCCGCCAATACCGCCGATCGAAAAGCCCACATCATCCATACCGATGGCATTGTTTTGATTTCGGAACACATCGTTCAATCCGCCCCAGTTGGCCCAGAATGCCCGTCCGATCTCCAGGTCGTTCATAGGGGCACCATTGATAAAAACGGCTGTATTTCGGGAGTCATACCCCCGGATTCTGAATCGGCGCGGCCCAAAAGTGAAAGCAGCAGCTGCCAAAAAAGGATCTCTGGTGGCCGTCAGGAGACCCGAAATGTTCTGAACATTGGTATTGTCACCGTTCAGGTCATCTGCATCCAGCGTGATCGTTGGTATGTTTTCTTCCAGAGATAGCCCTTCCGACTTAATATTAGTTTCCATATAAATTTTGCCTAGATCCAATCTTCCACTTCCTTCAGAAAACTTTCGTGTTTCTTCAATATAATTCGGTGCATTAAATACAACCATTTGGCTGCCTGGGGGGATATCTTGTAAAACAAAAAAACCTTCCGCATCGGTAGTCGTCCCTATTTTGGTTCCCTCAATAAGTACCTCAACGTTTTCGATGGGGAAATTGGTCTTCACGTCAATAACCTGCCCCCTGATTTGTAGTTGTTGCCCCTGAAGCTGTGGAGTACCAATGAAAAGTCCCAATAACAACAAGGTGAAACAAAAAAATGGTTTGGTGAAAAAAGAGCTGACCATGGGGTAACCCTTTTTGGTTTGGTAAAATGTTAAATACATAGAAACATTTTTTCGGTGAACTGGATAGAAATTGAAAAGTATTAGTCGTCCCATTAATACAAGTGAAGTTTACTGGTAAAAGCGTTCATTTTCCATTTTTTACCGGAGTGGTGGTGTGTCGTTCCTTAAATTATGCTGCAAAATTAGTTTTTTTAATTGTAGATTCCTTTTTTCTGGCACTAAATTATGTTGATAGCGTTACATTTTTGTTCTATTGGTCACACAAAGACAAAGTTGCCTGTTTGTATTTTAGCAGCAGTAAAGAAGCGTATTAACATAAAATTAAAATGAGCTGGCATAGCATTTGCCTCGATATTAATAGGCCCTTCATTATATTTGCCCATATAAGAGGCATGGCCTTAAAATCACTTTTTTAATCAAAATAATCGAAAAAATATGCGTTACCTTTGGTTAACCTTCCTTTTTACAGCATTCATCTATTCCTCAACCTGGTCACAAGGCAAAGCGTATAAAGTGGGATGTATAGGATTTTATAACTTCGAAAACCTCTTCGATACCGAAGATGATCCCGAAAAAAGAGATGAAGATTTTACGCCGGATGGTTCGTACAATTGGGACCAAAAACTATACCAGGAAAAGCTAAATCAATTGGCGACTGTCGTTTCTGATCTGGGAACAGAATTAACGCCTGATGGCATCTCTATTCTCGGGCTTTCAGAAATCGAAAATCGGAAAGTATTGGAAGATTTTGTTAATCACCCAAAGGTAAGAAACCGCAATTTCCAGATCGTTCACTACGAATCTCCCGATGAAAGAGGGATTGACTGTGCTCTCTTATACAACCCCAAATACTTCGAAGTCATCTCCAGCAAACCGATCCACCAATATATTGTCAGACCGGATAGTTCAATAGATTATACCCGCGATGTTTTATTAGTTTCAGGGCTGTTCGACGGCGACTTGATGCACATTATGGTCAACCATTGGCCATCTCGTGGTGGGGGAGAAGCGGCGAGTGCTTACAAGCGTAAACAATCGGCTGAAATCTGTAAAGCCGTAGCCGATTCCCTTATGCAGGCCGATCCTAATGCCAAAGTGGTCATCATGGGTGATTTGAACGACGATCCGGTAAGCCCCAGTATTAAGGAGGTTTTAGATGTTAAATTTAAAAAGAAAAAGGTAAAAGAAGGCGATCTGTACAACCCCTGGTACAATTTCTACAAAAAAGGTGTTGGCACCCTCGCCTGGCGTGATTCCTGGAATTTATTTGATCAGGTCATCCTTTCCTACGGCTTCGTCAACCCTGATGCCGGCGGCTATCAATACTACCAATCTTCCATCTACAACAAAAACTACCTCGTCCAGAAAACGGGTCAATTTAAGGGCTACCCCTTCCGCACATTTGCCGGTGGAGCCTATTTGGGGGGATATAGTGATCACTTTCCGGTTTATGTATTTTTGGTTAAGGAAATATGAAATATGAAGTATGAAATATGAAATATGAAGGATGAAGGATGAAATATGAAGGATGAAATATGAAGGATGAAGGTCCCCACCAGCTAATGCTTGGGGCAAAATGAAAGCTACCTGCAAGAACATAATTATCAACCCACCATTTCAACGGTGGGGAAAACCAAATGATCCCTAAGCATAAACGTTCGCCTGGCTATTCGGAGAAAAGGTTGAAAACATAAGGAGGGAGGCTTAAATAATTTAGAAGTAATAGGAGAATGATAGACTTCGTTAGTTAAAATAAACAATATAAGGCTTGACAAGCTTTCATCTTTCATGATGAAGGTTTTTTTTTAATAAAGTATAAAATAAAGTAATATGAAAACTAAAAAACCTTTTGACATAAAGGAAAGGACCTTCCTTTTTGGAATTGAAATTGTCCATTCCTGTAGGATTATGCAAAAAATGGAGCAGGAATATGTTCTTAGCAAGCAGCTCCTGAGATCAGGAACGGCGATAGGTGCATTAATTCGAGAAGCCCACAACGGTGAAAGCCATGCAGACTTTATTCATAAAATGGCTATTGCTCAAAAAGAATGCGCAGAAACTATTTATTGGCTTGATCTCATTTATGCCACTGATTTAAACAACGAATCCAAAGTGCTACTTCTAAAATCTGAAGCGGAAGAGTTACTGAAGATAATTCGAACCATAATTCTCAACAAAAAGCGATCCCTTTCCAAATAATTTTTATTTTATTTCCCAACTCTCCGCAGGAGAGAAAAATTTCATACTTAATATTTCATACTTCATACTTCATACTTCATATTTAAAAAAAATGTCTTTAGACAAAGAACCGCTCCAACTCAACGATGATTTTCAATATGTGCTGGATGTATTGGAGCATACAGAACGTAGTATTTTTATAACCGGAAAGGCAGGAACGGGAAAATCAACCCTGTTGCGACTATTTCGGAAAACGACAAAAAAGAAATATGCCGTACTTGCACCTACTGGTATTGCGGCGTTGAATGTAGGAGGGCAAACGATCCACTCATTTTTTGGCTTTCCGGCACGGATGCTTACCAGCAAGGATATAAAAAAGCGGAAGAACCATAAATTATACAAGGCACTGAAGGTATTAGTTATTGATGAGATCTCTATGGTGCGGGCCGATTTGCTGGACAGTATTGACCTGGCGTTACGTAAGAATCGCGAAAATCCCCTTCCGTTTGGCGGAGTGCAAATGATCTTTTTTGGCGATTTGTTTCAATTGCCTCCAGTGGTGGCTTCAGAGACGGAGCAGCACTTTTTTCAGACTGTTTATGACAGTCCTTATTTCTTTTCCGCCAAAGTATTTGAGCAAGGATTTGAAATGGAAAAGGTAGAGTTGCGGCAGACCTACCGGCAACAGTCCAGGCATTTTATCCGCTTGCTGGATGCGGTGCGGCTGAACCGCATCGACTGGGAAGACCTGGAAGATCTTAATGAGCAGTACAAACCCGATTTTAAAGCAACCGACAATTACATCACCCTCTCTGCTCGAAATGCAACGGTTGACGGTATCAATATCAAGCAGCTCAAAAAGCTGCAAAACCTGGAATATACTTATCTGGCAAAGCTTACCGGAGATTTTAATCCCCGGTTATTTCCTACTGACCCGGCGCTTAAACTCAAAGTCGGGGCCCAGGTGATGTTTGTCAAGAACGATCCCAAACGGCAGTTTGTGAACGGAACGATTGGGACGGTGATGGAACTGGAAGAGGATAACGTTACCGTAGCTGTTCAGGACAATAGTGGTAAAAGTAAATGGATTGAGCTGGAAAAAATGACCTGGGAGATCCTTAAATATACCACCAAAAAAGATAATCCCAATGAAATTGATACCGAAGTGGTAGGCAGTTTTGAGCAATTCCCACTAAAACTGGCCTGGGCAATTACTATCCATAAAAGCCAGGGTCAAACCTTCGATAAAGTAATCATAGATATGCAACGAGGTGCTTTTGAACACGGACAAACCTATGTGGCATTGAGTAGGTGCCGAACGTTGGAAGGCATTATTCTAAAAAAACCACTTGACTTCAAGGATGTTATGGTAGACGATCGTATCGTAGAGTATTACGAACAGCATTTTTAACCAAATTTATGTTGGAATTCAAGGGTGTTTTAAAAAAAAATGTCTATTTTTAGAAGGTGACAGCATTTTTGTAAACCCTACTATTGAATTGGTTGATTTCATAAATTATTAGGTTATGTCTAGTAAACGAAAGCGAAGACTTGAAGCAAAACGCAAAAAAGAAGAAAAACGAATAGTTACGATCGTAGTTGTATCAGTTGTTGTTATCCTCGTTATCCTCTACGTTGTCTTTCTGAATTTTTAATAAATAAACGGTCTCCTGCTGGAAATAATGCTGAAAGGAATTCAACGTATCGATGGCTCCGGGAGGCTGATCGGGTAGCGAACGAGCTAAGAATAGTGCATCTTGCTCGATAGCAACTGTCTTCAAAAATAAATCGGCGGGTATTGGCGTAAGCTTAATATCAGCATCGTTGGCCCACACACTGAGCGATGGGGCAAAGGATTCTTCTTTTAGCGTGTAAATATTAATGGTGCCCTCGCCTTCGCGTTCTGCTCTTATTTCTTCAAAGATAGCCCGGGGCTTTTGATTATATTGTTCCAGTAACGGAATGACCAACAGCCAGTTAAAAAAGGTGAATAGCAAACCTGCACTTCCTATGCTGATGAGGGTGACCCGGAATTTCTTCATAAAGATGCCAATCACGCCAATAAATGATCCTACCCAATAAATGGCTCCGGCAGTGGCCGTACTGCTCAATCCAGCTTCGCGAAAGGAAGTTACCCCTTGTATGATGAACCAGATAGCAGCTATTAAAGCAAAAACCAAGTGCAAAATGGCGGTAGTTTGTACCCATGGGCTGTAAGGAAACCCTTCTTTAAAATAATTCTGAAGCTGTTTAGCCACCAAAAAAGCCAGGAAACATTGAAAGCCAAAAGTGCCAGATAAAAAAGAAGCTACCAGCAAACTAAAAAGGATGATGGACAGCTCTTCCTCTTTACGAACTTTACTTACCAATTCCCGTATTCCGGAAGGAAAAAAGGCGATCCAGGGTAAGATCCCGATAAGCATGTACAGCGGGTACCGGGCCAGGTTCTCCGCTTGAAAGTCGAAAATAGCACTTGGTAAATTTAGCGCGAATTTATCGGTAAAAAACAACACAGCAATAAGTACCATCCAAATAGGCAATAACCAAAGCCGGTCGAGCTGCTTACCCTGGGGATGCAAAAAGCGGAGCATCCCATATAATACCAAACTCCAGATGACCATAGAGACCGATAAGATCATCGCCCCCAGTAATAAGGATATCCAAACTCCAACCGACCATTTTATATGGGACTTCTTGAGATAAAGGATCATAAAGAAGGAATGAAACGTGCCCACAGCGAATATCCAACTATCCGTTACCGCATATTTTGAAAGAAAAGGAAACAAAAGCGAACTAATGAGTACGATCACCCATAGCTTAGCCGTCGTTCGGCCAAAGAGTTGCCTGCCCCAATGCAGAATTCCCCAAAGCGAAAACAGGCTCAAGCCAATACTGACCAGCCGCATGAAAATGATATTAAAACCAAAATCCCTCCATACAATTGCCCCCAGCCACTCCGGAAGCAATGCCGGATAGTCTAAAGAAATGGGCTGATTAACCTGCTGCTCCATAGTTTGCATTTTCCAAAAGAAAAAAGACTCGTAGGGATCCAGCAGGCTGGTATAATGCGTCAAGACCAAAAGGTTGACCAGAAAGATAAGACTAGATATGATGAGCAGGCTCAACAGGCCTGATGAAGATTTCTGTTCCATACACCACGCATGTTTGGTTTACCGGTTTTGAGCAAGTAACAAAGATAGCTATTCGACACGGCCAAGGTCGTATTCTTCCGGTGGATTAAATGTTATTGAAACGTTAAAATGACGGAAATATGACAAAGTGATGATCTGGAGAAATGCCCTCGGCGTATGTATGTCGAATTTTAATTGATCACAAAAAAACATTTTAATCATGAAAAAATTACTGACTTCTTTATTGATTCTATTCTTTTATCTTTTGACAAATTCGCTCTTGGCCCAAAATGACCATTCTACAAGAGGGTTCCTCGGTATTTATTCTAACCACCTTTCGGAGGAAAAAGCAGAGATCCTAAATTTCAATAACCAATATGGAAGTTATGTAACGAGTATCATAGGCAATACTACAGCTCAAAAAGAGGGGATACTACCCTTTGACTACATTTATGGCCTCAATGAATATCGAACAAATGAAGAAGATGATTTAACCGATCTGCTTCGCAAATTTCAACCAGGAGAAGAAGTAGTAGTGTATTACAATAGAAAAGGCCAGGAGAGGACCAAAAGAGTGACCCTTGGAACTCAGCAGGATGCAGACCATGACAATAAATCAACCAATGAGGAATCTTTTTTAGGAATTGCGCAGCGTCACGATAAATTACCCAAAGCACTGGCCTATGGTGTTCCCGTATCCATAGTGGATAACAGTACCGCCGAGGCCATTGGTATGGAAAATGGTGACGTGATTCTAAAGATCAATGAAAATCCGATGATTGACTGGCATGATGTTTCTACTGCTATCGATAATATTAATCCCGGAGAAAATATTGCGGTCGATCTTATTTAACCTGACGTTTGACCTACCCAACGAAGGTGCTACCTCTATCCGTGTCTTCAACCGTCTCGGCAGATTGATCTACCAAAACGAACTCGATAATTTCTCCGGCTCCTTCCGCGACCAGATCGACCTGTCCCGAAATGGCCCAGGCACCTATGTATTGTTGGTCCAGCAGGGAAATAAGTCGATCACGAAAAAGGTGGTCATTGTAAGGGCTTAATCGTCAGGTAGGACCACGGAGACACAGAGGACACAGAAGACCAGACAACCAGATCAGTCCTTCAGACTGATCTGGTTGTCTGGTCTTCTGGTCCTCCGGTTCATAAATTTTCATTACCTTTCATTTATTTTCAATTTTATTTCATTTATGGCCATGAGACACGACCACCCTACTACGCTATTTTTACTATTATTTCTGATCTCTGTTATTCTACCCAAAGCGGTTTATTCCCAAAATGATGTTTGGGAAGAGCTGGAAGAAATTGCCATTGTAGACCAGAAGGTCATGATGCCCATGCGGGATGGAATAAGATTGTGTACCGATATTTACCGGCCTAAAACAGAAGAGCCTGTACCGGTAATTTTCTCCCGAACGCCTTACAATTTTAATAGTTGGGGCAACGGGGAAAAACGGAGCAGGACAGCCCGAAGAGCCTTGGAAGCTGTAAAACGAGGCTATGCTTATGTGGTCCAGAATGAACGTGGCCGTTACTTTTCGGAAGGGGAATGGGATATTTTGGGAATCCCCCTGACCGATGGTTATGACGCCTTTTCCTGGATGAAGGACCAATCCTGGTGTAATGGAAAGATTGGCACTTATGGATGCTCCTCCACTGCAGAGTGGCAAATGGCGGTTGCAGCGCTCGATCATCCGGCTCATGCGGCTATGGTGCCTATGGGTTATGGGGCAGGAGTAGGTCGCGTTGGAGACTATTACGAGCAGGGTAATTGGTACCGGGGCGGCGCACAGCAAATGTTGTTTACCGCCTGGTTATATGGGGTGGAGCATGATAAATTCAAACCCAGAATCCCTAAAGGCGCTACCCAGGAGGATTTGATCCGGATATCCAGGTTCTATGATCTGGCTCCCGAAAATCCCAAAGTAGATATGGCTGAGGCACTCGGGCATCTGCCTGTAACCGATATCATCAAAAATATCAATGGAAAAACGGAGATTTACGATAAAATGATCTTAAGAAAACCCAACGATCCTGCCTGGTACGAAGGGGGATTATATCACGATGATATGGGTTTTGGGGTGCCTAGTTTTTGGTTTTGCTCCTGGTATGACGTATCGATTAGTCCCAATTTAGCCTTATTCAACCATGTCCGAAATAATATTGAAGACAAGGAAGTAGCTGATAACCAGTACTTAGTCATTGCCCCTACCCTACATTGCGCTTATACTCGAGCCACTGAAAATACGATAGTTGGAGAACGGAGTGTCGGCGATGCCCGCCTGAATTATGACGAGCAGATCTATGCCTGGTTTGATCTTTGGTTGAAAGGAGCAGAAAATGATTTCAAAGAAAAGACACCAAGGGTACAATACTATACAATGGGGATGAATCAGTGGCAACAAGCAGACCAATGGCCGCCCGCAGATGCTGAAATGAAGACGTTTTACTTATCGAGCGGAGGAAGCGCTAATAGTCTTTATGGAGACGGGCAACTCACCCCTACCCCACCCGATTCGGATACGCCCGAAGATCAGTTTACTTACGACCCTATGAATCCGGTAATGTCTTATGGAGGCAATGTCTGCTGTACGGGCAATGCCATTAAGGCGGGGTCTTATGATCAACGCAAAATGGAGACCCGCCAGGATATTTTAGTATACACTTCTGAACCCCTTAAAGAAGGTATTGAAGTGACTGGATTTATTGAAACCACTCTTTTTGTAGGCTCTGACGCAAAGGATACCGACTTTACGATTAAGTTGATCGATGTATATCCAGATGGCCAGGCTTACAATTTGGATGAGACCATCCAGCGTGCCCGTTATCGAGAAGGGTATGATAAAGAGGTCTTTATGGAAGAAGGTAAGGTGTATAAATTAGAAATGACGCCCGTGGCTACGAGTAATTACTTTGCCAAGGGCCACCAGATCAGAATTGAAGTATCCAGTAGTAATTTTCCAAGATTCACCAGAAATCTGAATACCGGCGGCAATAATTTTGATGAGAAAGAGGGTGTGGTGGCACGTAATAAGGTTTTTCATAGTGCGGAGTATCCATCTCAGATTCGGTTGCCGGTCGTGAAGCGGATTGCTTCTTCTTCCCGGTAAAGTGGTTGAACGATGAATTTGAAAAGGCCAGAGGCCTTGTGAATTGGGTTAGCGGACGAAGACGTCCGCACCAACATGTTGTCGTTCCTCTTGTCCTCTTGTCCTCTTGTCCTCTTGTCCTCTTGTCAAATTTCCAAAAAAATCTTCCCGTCCGTCAAACCTTTTTGACTTTCTTTAGTTTTATTGTCATTACATTAAATGTATAAACACTAAAATTATGACCTATTTAGAGAAAGCACAAGACATTTACAACAAAATTGGCCAGGGCCAACTATTAGAAGCATTTGATCAGTACTACGCGGACAATGTAGTCATGACCGAACCTACCGGTACCCGTGAAGGCAAGCCTGCTTGCCGGGATTACGAGCAACAATTTTTGGACAATCTACAGGAAGTACACGGATTGGAAGTACGCAATATCGGATCTGACGAAGAAAACGGGACTACCTTTGTAGAGAATATGATGGATGTTACTTTCAAAGATGGCAACCGCGTGCAAATGGAACAAGTAGCGGTGCAGAAGTGGGAAGGCGACCAGATTGTACACGAGCGTTTTTACTATGACAGAGGGTAGGACAATGTCCTTCCAGCTTAAACGCAAAATTACCTGAATTCAATGAATAGCGGATTAAAAAGAGTGAAAAGTAATGAAATTGCTGCTGAATTTATCAATGATCCGCAATTCTAAATCCTTTAGATTTCATGAGTTTTTAAGAGGTAGATATTAAAAAAAGTTTCAATAAAAAGGGCGATGCCGGGAGGTGTCGCTCTTTTTTTGTTAAATTTTTTTATTTTTAGGATATATGAGCCAAATGTAAAATATCCAGGTTATGAACCTGAGAAAATCAATTATTATTGTATTATTCCTCTTACTCCAATTTTCTTGTTCAAAACAGGACCCTCCTTTATTTTATGAAAGTCCTCAGAAGCCTCTGGCCAGAGCTACTCTAAAACCAGGAAAAACAATCCAAATCCAAGGCAAAAAAATTAATTCAGATAGTTTACCAAAACCATCTTATATTAAGATAAAGGAGACGCCAATTACTATTTCCCTATCAAGTAATACGTATACCTTAAAAGTTCCTGAAAAGATTCCTCTTCCTAAGGATTTGGCTGTGATCACCCCAGGCCAAAATGGAGTTCCTATTCCTAAAATGGATACGTTGATTGGAGAAGTATTTCTTGTTTCGCAACCTGAACCTACTAGCGCACCACCTCTTCAATTTAAAAACTTTACTGAATCTGAATTTCAATTTTTTGACCTTAACCTCGGACAAGGGTCTACCGCTGTTCGAAAAATTTTGGAAGACAACCGAGAACATCTGTGGTTTTGTACTCGGAAAGGTATTATCCGGTACGATGGTAAGAATTTTTGGTTTTATGAGGAGAAGCAAGGTTTAAAGGGCAAAGGATTATTTGGAATCTTTGAGGATAGCAGCGGGAATATTTGGCTTACTAATATAGGTAACTATCAGTTAATCAAATATGATGGTCATGCCTTTACTCACTACAAACTGAAAAAAGAGCTAAACTTTTCTTTCGTAAGAACATTTGCAGAAGATTCAAAAGGACACTTATGGTTTGGAGGAGATGCAGGCGCCATAAAATTTAAATCATTAGAAAACGGAAAGGATGGTCTGATCACCTATTATTCAAAAGAACATGGCTTAATTGATAATCATATTATAAATATACTATTCGACAAAAAGGAAAACCTCTGGTTTGGAACCACTAAGGGAATAACTAAATATGATGGCAAGAGCTTTACCTCCTTTGGGAAGAAAGAGGGTTTAGTTTCAGAACTTATATGGTCTATGGCGGAGGATTCGTATGGCGATCTTTGGTTTGGAACCTATAGTGGATTAGTAAGATTTGACGGTACCTACATTTATAATTTTACCCAAAAAGAGGGAATCAATGATCACGGTATTGAATGTATCATAGAGGATAATTCAGGTAATTTATGGGTTGCTCCGCGGAACAGTTATGTAGGAACAGGCGTAAGTAAAATCAATTTAAAGGCGGTTAGAGAACACCGTTCAGTAAACTATATGCATTTCACGGAAGAAAATGGGTTAAGTAGTAATTCTGTAAATTATATCCTGGAGGATAGCCAAGGGAGCATATGGTTTGCAACCTCAAATGGAATAAGTAGATTAAACACTAATAGGATTTCAAGTTTTTCAAGATCAGATGGGCTAAAAATCGGGCAGAGGCTTTCATCCATAGCTGAAGATCATAATGGTCGTCTATTAATAGGCACGTGGGGAAATCATTTGTACAGATTTGACGAAAACAAATTTGACCAATTTAAGGAGGTAATGGGAGGCAGCGTAATTAATAAAATTGTACCTGATCAGAAGGGCATTTTTTGGATTGATGCAGCCGGAAAGGGTTTATACCAACTAATTTTTAATCATGCTAATAATGAAATAGAACGTCGCCTTTTTACAAAGGAAAATGGCTTATTAACTAATTCAGCCTATCCTATTTTTATTGATAGAAGTGGAATCTTATGGTTAAAAAATTCTAGACGTGGATTTAGTTATTTTGATGGAAAAAGTTTTACGCATTTTGATCTGGATATATTCAAGCAGTATCACATTATAACAATCATCGAAGATAAGAATGGAAATATTTGGATCGGGACATTTGGAGGAGGTATTTATTTTTTCAAAGTATTACCGGATCGAGTATCTGGAGAGCTTACCCAATTTTCACCGAAAGAAGGTTTGGTAGGAGATAAGGTACTTTCTATAATTGAAGCAAAAAACGGAGACATATGGGTTGGAACGAATTCTGGAATAAACAGAATTCAATTAAATGAACTTGGTTTGCCTGTGGCAGTTGAGCATATTTCGACCAAGGATGGCCTCTCTTCACAAATAGCAAGAAGACTAATTGAAGATAATAATGGGAATATCTGGGTTGCAGGTCACAATGTGATTAGCCTGATTACTTCTAATCAAGAAACAAAAAAAACCAAGTTAAATAATTTAGGAGTTCGAATTCTAAATTTTAAACACAAAGATGGGTTAATTGGAAAAGATTTCGAGTCTTATTGTTTAACAAAAAGAAACCGGCTTTGGCTGACAGGAAACGAAGGCTTAAATCTTATTGATTTGAACAAATTCAAGATTCCATCTAATTCACCAAAGATTTTTCTGGCTAATATTGAAATTAATCAAAAGTGTATAGATTACTTAAAACTGAAAAACGTTGATAACAATTCCTCCTTACCGTTTGAAGGAGCATTAAAAAATTCAATCGATTCCATTTCTTCATTTTTTAATTATCCAATTCAACCTACTTTACCTTATTATTTGAATCATTTAAGTTTTCACTTTTCAGCCACCGATTGGAATGCCCCAAATGACGTTCAATATAGTTTCTTTTTAGAGGGTTTAGATGATCAATGGAGCTCCCTCAAAACAGATCCTCAAATTGAATACCGAAATTTAACTTCTGGCCGTTACACGCTTTATGCAAAAGCTATTGGTAAAGCCCAGATTTGGAGTACTCCTATTGAATATACTTTCACCATTCAGCCTCCCTGGTGGCATACTTGGTGGGCTTACAGCCTTTATATATTAGCCTTGGGAGGAATATTGTATTTCTTTTGGGATTATGAATTAAAGCGTAGATTAGCAAAATCAGAAGCTAATCGATTAAAAGAACTGGACAGTATAAAAACCCAACTTTATACCAATATCACTCATGAATTTCGCACGCCCCTTACCATCATTAATGGAATAGCGGAGCAGTTAGAAAATAGCGTCAGCCAATCCGCTAAAGAAGGATTAAAAATGATTAAAAGAAATGGCCGGCAATTGCTCTCCCTTGTCAACCAAATGCTTGATCTTTCTAAATTAGAGGCTGGCTCGCTTCCCGTAAATAAAATCCGGGGAGATATCATCCCTTTTCTTCGATATCTTTTAGAATCTTTTCATAGTTATGTTGCCACCAAAAATTTGAACCTCGATTTTCAAACTGAATTCGACCAGTACATGGTAGATTATGACCCAGAGAAAATAGCTCAAATAGTAACCAATCTATTTTCTAATGCTATTAAGTTCACGCCCAACCAAGGTTCTATCATTTTTCAGGTGAATGAAGTTAATAAAGATCATGCTACTTTTTTACAACTGACAGTCACAGACTCAGGAGTGGGTATCCCTAAAGAGCGGCTCCCTCACATTTTTGACCGGTTTTATCAGGCGGACAGTTCTTCTACCAGGGTAGGAGAAGGTACAGGAATAGGTCTTGCCCTTACTAAAAGTTTAGTAAATCTATTAGACGGTTCTATCTCGGTAAGGAGCACATTGGGCGAAGGTACTACTTTCACGGTATTACTTCCTGCCGAAAGAAATGCCTCTTCTCCTACCGCTTTAGCCACTGATAATCAACTCGTTTCTGAGATGGTGACATTAGAAATAGCGGGCTCAATTGAAACGGAATCGGGAGATGCAGACCACCAAAATATAGGTTCTGACAAACCCATTTTACTAGTTATTGAAGATAATCGAGATGTAATTCAATACATCAAAACCTGCCTTGAACCTCATTACCAACTCATTACTGCATTAAATGGGAAGCTAGGAATTGAAACAGCTATTGAAAAGATTCCAGACATTATCATAAGCGATGTCATGATGCCTGAAAAAGACGGATTTGAAGTCTGTGATACCTTAAAAAATGATGAGCGAACCAGTCATATTCCTATTGTCATGCTAACCGCAAAGGCAGATATCCAATCAAAAATCGCTGGTTTAAAAAGAGGCGCTGACGCTTATCTCCCAAAGCCCTTCCATAAAGAGGAACTCCTCGTTCAGCTTGAAAATCTCATTAAACTTCGTAAGAAATTACAGAGCAGATACAAACAGTTGATTCCTGAAGTCCCGGCAGCTGATGTTTCTACTCAAATTGAAGATGCCTTCCTTTTGAAGATGCGCTCTATTGTTGAGGATAACCTCACTAATACTCATTTTTCTGTTGAGCTTTTTGCAAGGAAGGCAAATATGAGTAGAATACAATTATTCCGAAAAATAAAAGCATTAACCAACCGGTCTCCTTCTATTTTTATCCGGTCTATTCGGTTGGAGCACGGCAAAAAATTGCTTTTAACCACAGAATTGAATATTTCAGAGATTGCGTATGATGTGGGGTTTAGCGATCCTGCTTTTTTTTCTAGGATGTTTAAAAACGAATTCGGTAAAACTCCTTCAGATTATAGAACCTCAATAGGTAAATGATAGAAACGTAACATAATTCATATCTTTTGAAACATAGATCCAAGGCTTTCCATTCACCACTATTTACCTTGCTGATATATTATAAAACCTGATCTCAAAATTCATTAACAGGCATTCCATATGCTAGCTAATGAAAGGGGCTATTTTGGAGTTAATCCTCTACACTAGCTTATTTTAAAACCCATAAAACCAAATGACTAAATTAAAATCTATCATTATTTAAATTTAAATTCTAAACCATGAAAACCAATTTATTACCACTCTCTTGTTTCTTTTATCTCGTCTGTTGCCATTGTGTATCTGCTCAAAAGTGGGTGCCCCAAGCGTTTGATATGTTACCAGAGGACTATCTAACTTGGGTCATTTCAGCTGTTGGTGACCATACCGTTTATACTTGCAATTCAGATTTATTTGGCCAAAATGCACTCTTACTCAAAACCACCGATGGTGGAAGTTCCTGGTCAACAATTGATCTTTCTGAATATGATATTGTGAAAAATATTCACGCCTTGAGCGAAGATTCTATTTGGATGGTTTCTGAGTCTTCTGACACCACAACTCTTTACCTTTCCATTGATGGAGGAAATACCTGGGAGAATAAATACTCCTATCCAGGTCTTAACGTAATCGGACCAGCAATGAAATTCACTTCTTCTGGTAACGGATTTCTGATAGAGCCTTTTTCCCTAACCTCTCACTATTCCATTGACGGAGGTTCTTCCTGGAATCAAGTTTTTATGCCGTCATTTCAATCCGGGGAAACCTGGGGAATGGCAAGCCCTTCTAATTGGTTGGAAACCAAAGGAGATACCCTATGGTGGGGTACTAGCCAAAATATTCGCCGAAGTATGGATGGGGGTCAATCCTGGGAAAACATTAGCTCAGATTTTAATGGAATAGCAGAAATTTCTTCCGTTGCTTTTGATGATTTTGGAAATGGGTTGGCTATCTCCAGCCGGTTTGGAAGTAATATTCAAGAAGATTTGGCATATGTTCAAAGTAGTCAAGATTGGGGAGACACCTGGAATTTTCCTGGTCTTCCAAAACCAGATTATCACCTGGAAAACGTTGCGGCCATTCCTGAACTGGAAAACACCTTCGTAGTTGGTGGAGGAATCTTAAAAGAATTCTTGGCAGATCTTTCTCCAATATATGGATGCCTGTACACAACTGACGGTGGGCAAAGCTGGACTACTATTGACAGTATTCCACTCAACGGAATAGATTTCGGTACTTCCCAAACTGGATGGGCTGGCAGAATAGCAAGTTTCGATTATGAAGGAAATCCAGCTATCTTCAAATGGGAATGGATCGCATCTAACCAAACAAAGCTCGAAAAAATAACGGCTAGCATATCTCCAAATCCATTTTCCCATGAATTACGAATAAGCCTTTCTGAAAGTAAAAAAGGAACCGCTCTTCTAAAAAATATGGAAGGAGTGACCGTTTACAGAAGAAATTTTCAGGATCAGCATTTCCAAATCAATAATTTTGGCGAATTACCCCCAGGTGTCTATATCCTTGAATTAAATGGAGAGCGTTTCTGGAGCGCTCAAAAAGTGATAAAGATTTAGTCGCTTTATTCAAACAGAGGGCGACCAAACACTTTTTGAAAGAAAAATATCTTTAATTCAATTCGGTTAAGAGGTAAACTTTTTTTAAAAGTTTACCTCTTAACTACCCAAACTCCACATCCTCATAAATTACCTCCAACTCTAACTTCAGATCCAATGACTCCAAATAAAGCTGTTGGTCCAGCCCTGAAATCCTCGTGATTTTCCAAAGATCAGCTTCTCGCTTATATACTTCAATTTGAGGTTTGTCTTGTTCGATCAAAACATATTCTTGAAGACTGTTAATTTGCCGATACAAGAAAAATTTATCTCCACGATCATAGGTAGCTGTCGTTTTGGATAACACTTCTACAATAACCCTTGGATTGGTAATAGAATTGGGTTCAGTTTTCGATTTTTCTACTCCCCCACAAACCACCATTGCATCAGGATATAAGAAGCTATTTTTGCTCTCTACATTCAACTTCATTTCACTAGAAAATGCCTTACATGGACTACTCTTAGCTTTTAATCCAGATCGAAGTTCTCCGAAAATATTTCCACAGATCAAACCATGATTGAAGGTTCCTCCAGCCAAAGCAAATATGAACCCATCATGGTATTCATATTTCTCATCAGAGGATCGTTCAATCTCTAAATACTCTTCTAATGTTTTTTTATCCTACTTCTTTGCTTCCATCCAATACTGTTTTCTTTCAATGTATTGAATTTTAATTTGTAATTCCAAAACTTGCTCTTGAAAGGGACAAAATTCAAGTATATATTCTTATACCCCTGAACCATTGCGCCGTTGCACCGTTATTTCAACCGCTTCCTCACCGCCTCCGTAGAGTAAATCAAGCTATTGTATAATATATCTTATTTTTTCCAATAATACCCTAAATATCTTCCCTTTTATTCAACAACATTTCCGATCTTAGCGAAAAGAACCGTTGAACCGCTGAACCACTGAACCGCTGAACCGTTGAACCGTTGAACCGTTGAACCGTTGAACCGTTGAACCGTTGAACCGCTGAACCGCTGAACCGCTGAACCGCTGAACCGTTGAACCGTTGAACCGCTGAACCGTTTCAATTACTCATTATTCATTATATAATTGCTGATTGTTTATGCTACCCATCAACTGGAAATCCATCTCTACAAAAGAAATCATGCCCGGCTTTCACGGCCGGTTTGTACATACCCCAGCTTGCACCATTGCCTACTGGGAAATTGACGAAGGCGCTGCACTGCCCGAACATCACCATATTAACGAACAGGTGGCTCTACTCCTGGAAGGCGAATTTGAACTCACCGTTGAAGGGAACCCCCACCATCTGCAACCCAACTCAGCCTTCGTTCTAAAACCGGATCAACCCCACTCCGGAAAGGCACTTACCAAATGTGTGATCATCGATGTATTTACGCCGCCAAGGACAGACTTAACGGCTTAACAACAAGAGGGTAGTTGCCACCAACGATGGCCAACGAATCCTGTCCGTCAACCCAATCTGGGAGGCCGTTGGCCTTTTAAAAACTTAAACAAAACAGCCCTATTCTTTCCGCTTAATTCTTAATTTTGTAGGACTCAAGAATAAAAAACCATTCCATGAAAAACCGCTTTTCTCTGGTCCTTACGCTCATTCTATACACCGCTCTTTTTCAGGTAGTTCCCGCTGCTTATGCCAATAGCGATGCACCAATTGCTATGTGGGACCTCCAATTCAATTACGATGCCAGCACGGCAGCCAATCAATTTGACCTCTCGGCTTGTACGCATATCGGAGACGAGTTCTGGGCTGCCGCCTTTAACAGCGATCAATTGCTAAACCTGGACAATGACGGTAGCCTCCTTTCTACCTTTTCCATCACAGGAGTGACCAACATAAGCGGGTTAGCCTGGGACGGTACCAGCGTATGGGCATGTGACAATTCAACAACCATCTATCAAATAGACCCTATTTCCAAAGTACTCCTGAATACGGTAGATGTTAATGTCCAGAATAACTCTGTGCGGTTTCTGACCTTTGATCCGTTCGCGGATAATGGCAACGGAGGGTTCTGGGTGGGAAACTCCAATACGCCCATTTTTTTAATTGATCTTAATGGAGACGCATTGTTTTCTATTGATCCGGGAACGCATACCCTTACAAACATGAGCGGAATAGCCGTCGACAACCTAAGCGATGACGGACCCTATCTTTGGGTATTTCACCAAAATAACGGTACCGACCAGGCACAGATTTCGCAGCTTACCCTACCAACAGGGATGCCCACCGGTGTGGGACGCGACGTGGGTTTTGATCTAGCTAGCCCCGATGGCGAGCCGGGCGGATTATTTATTTCTGATTCATGGGATACAGGAGGAGGGCTCATCCTTGGCGGACTGCTTCAATCCACTCCTGACCGCTTATTTGGCTATGATCTTGATTTTGTTCCCGGCCCTAATATCAATGCAGGTATTAGTGATCTGATCATTCCCGCTTCCGGCTGTAACCTGGGCGATTCTGTAACCATCCTTTTTGAATTGGTAAATAACGGAGCAGAGATACTTTCAGAAATCCCCATAGATGTCGTATTGAATGGAGAACTGGCGTTTTCGGAAACCATTATCACTCCCATCTCTCCGGGGGTATCCGCTATTCTGGACTTATCTAACACTTTAGACCTCTCTCAAACCTCCTTTTACGATCTATCCCTTCAACTTATGGTGCCAGGAGATGTCAACAATGTCAATGACAACCTAACCACTAAAATCTTAAATAAACCGCCTGTTTATGGTCCGATAGCCTTAACTTTTGATAACGAAGCACTTGGAGAAAGTGCTTTCTCGGAATGGTTTAATATCGGAGATGCCCCCTTTCAGGTGAATGAAGGTCCCACCTCTTCTGGAAATACCGGGCCGGCAACAGATGCCTCCGGAGAAGGTAAATATGCTTACCTGGAGGCTTCAGGAGTAGAAACGGGTGAGAACGCCATTCTGACATCAGGTTGTTTGGACTTATCTATCGTTAATAATCCGGAATTTTCGTTTAGCTACCATATGTTCGGAGATGGTACCGGTAAGTTGGAGGTTAAAGTCCTTCTGGGGCCGGTCACCGACATCTTATTAATTGAAGAAGGGCAGCAACAAATCAACTCTGATGCACCATGGACAGAATTCTCTACTGACCTAAGCATGTACAATACTGAAGTCGAACTACTTATAGAAGCTACCCGCGGAGCAAATTTCCGGTCAGATATAGCAATAGATGAAATAACCATCACCGGTTGCCCGGTATTCGATGATTTTCTACTCGCTGATATTACTCCGGATAATGGCCCCGGTAACGGAGCTATCGACCTTTCTGTAAACGTCGGCACCCCACCTTTCCAAATTGAATGGAGTACCGGAGACACCACGCTCCTTCTCGACAGCCTAACACAAGGCTCTTATTCGGTAACGGTAACGGATGCCAAAGGCTGCATGGCTAGTAATAGCTTTGATATACCATTGATGGTCAACGCTACGGCCCCTTCCCACCCATTGCAATTTTCAATATTCCCAAATCCGTCAAATGGAATAGCCACCATTGACTTAAAAACCAGCAGCACTGAGGAGACGATCATTTCAGTTTGGGATGCTAATGGAAAACAAATCAAAACTATCTCAAATGTTTCCAACCGGCAAATAACATTGAATTTGAATAATCTTCCTAAGGGCATATTTTTTATTAGAGTAGAAAACAGCCAAGGTGTTGGTATACAGAAATTAATCAGGTGGTAAAGGACTAATGAGCGGCACAATGAAATAAGTGAATTATTTTGACCAAGTGCTTAAGTAGTAAGGCAAAAAAATTGGTATAAAAAATCTTTTTGAGTTCGGTCATTATTTCCTGCGTTCATTCCAGGTATTCAATCACTTAGTCTATAATGGCCGAACAGATTTATTCTACAAGCAATTTTGATTTGCCGCTTAACAGGAGATTAGGAAAAAGCGACTTCATAATCCACCCTTATTTATCACCACCAATGCCCAAACATAATCTCCATCATGTGAAATAGTTAGGCTGATTTTTAAAGCCAAACTCCAATCTTTGATGCTAACTGTTGGTAGACCCGCCGGTTTTCTCCTAGAAATTTCAATTCCTTTCCAACCTGCAGGGAAATCGGGGTGGATTTGCTTGATCGCCTTATAAACAGCTTCCTTTGCCGCCCAGGTAGAGGCATAACGCAAGATAGGATCAGCAAAGGCATCACAATACGCTTGCTCCTGGTCCGTAAACACCCGGTTGATGAATCGCTCCGAACATAACTTTCTAAACTCAGGAAGAAAAACCAGATCGTTGCCAATCCCTTTGATATCCTCAGCATTTGAGATTGCTGCTACAACTTGTTGTTCTATCTTATTTTTCATAATTCGTCACCCCCAAAATATTTAAACCGCCGTCTACATAGTGAATATTTCCGGTAACCTTTCCGGAAAAATCAGAAAAGTAATAAAGTGCCGCATTGGCAACATCTTCAGCAGATACATTCCCCAGAGGAGCCGCATATTTACCTACACGCCTGAATTGTCGGACGCCCTTTATCCCCAGGGCAGAGGTCGACATGATCAACCCGGCTGATATCGCATTGATTCGGATAGATTTAGGACCAAAATAGTGCGCCAGATACTTGACTAAATTCTCTAAGGCCGCCTTATTGATAGCCATCCCCGCATACCCCGGAAAGACTTCCTGAGCTGCATGGTGAGTAAGGGTTAGAATAGAGGCGCCGGCAGTCAATTTTGGAGCGGCTACCCGGCAGATCCGCAACAAGGAATAGGCACTAATGTTGAAAGAATCCATAAAATCGTCCAATGGCATATCTAAATAGTCCGGCGGCGTTTCCTTTGATCCAAATGGCGCCGTACACATGACCTTTTCATTGCCATAAGCCACCGCATGTAAGATGTAATCAATACGCCCCGTCTTAGCATATACATCCGAAATAAAATGCCCGATAGCGGCTTCATCACGTACATCGACCTCGTAAGCAAGCTCCTGATTCAACTGATATTTTTCAATCACCTTTTGTACCTCTTCGGTATTTTCGCCCAAGTAACTAAAGGCCACCCGGCAACCGCTCTCCATCAGCTTCTGAGCTACCGAAAACGCTATAGAGCCATTATTTCGAATGCCAAAAACCAGTGCTGTTTTTCCTTTGTTGTTAATCATACTATAAGAAATGAAATCTAATGAAAATAAAATTAAAAGAGAATGAAAAAACTAAAAAATCTGCGATATCCGCCCAATCTGAAAAATCCGCCTTCCATCCTTCACTATAAAATTAAATTTTAAAAAATATTTCGTTTTCCAACCGTTCTAAAGATTCTGGATCGTGAGAGGGCATATAAATCACTTTTTTATCTGCACAATACTGTTTAATTTTCTGATAGGTAATTTTTGATTCCTTCCAATCTACATTGATCCCGCCAATTTTATTTTTAATGACTTGATCTTGCGTGAACGATGCATCCCCTGCGAGCAAGACAAAATGATCAAACTGCTTAACAAGCACAGATAAATGCCCAAAACTATGCCCGGGGGTGGGTACCAGCCAGATATCATCGGTCAGGTAATAAATACCTCCAAAGGCGTTATCCGAATGCTCGAACTCGATCAACTTGGGTTTAAACCATTTGGGAAAGGTACAGGGTACGGCACCGTACATCGTTTGATATTCTGTTTTGGAAACTAGAATTTCTGATTTTGGAAAATATTGGAGACCGTCGGTATGGTCAATATGTAAATGCGTTAGCACCACCCAGCGAACATCTTCTGGTTTAATACTCAATTTTTGCAGTTGAGGTCCTACTTCCTGTTCTTTTTGGATATCAAAACTCAATATCGTGCGGTTGATGGTTCCGTTTATTCCACCGCACTTCAAATAATCAGGGTCTTTGATCCTGACATTCTCGCCCGTATCTACCACTAAAATCCCTTCGGGATGCTCTACCACCCAGACCCAAACAGGTAAAGGAGGTGTTTTACGCCAGTCTGCTAGTAGCATGGGGAAGCGGGCAGAAGGCAGTCCTTCAAATTGAAAATGCGATTTTTTGATGCGAACGCTTCCGGTTTGAATGCCGTAGATATTCATCCAACAGATTTATTTGCCTACACTTATGTCTTTTAATACTTCTTCTAACGCTTCCGGTCTCTGCGTACCGATCAGGATGTGCCGGTCGCTCCCTTTGGGTTTCAGGCGGATTCCCTGTTTTCCGCCTACATTATAGGCAATGCCATTTTTGACCAAAAGATTTCCGGTTCCATAAGTCATAAATTTGACTAAAGATAAGGAATAAAAAAAAGTCCGCTTGATCTTTCAAGCGGACTTTTTTTATAAATGATTCCGAAATCAATTTTTACATCATACCGGGCATTCCACCTGGCATTCCGCCACCACCTGGCATTGGAGGATTCTCTTCCGGCTTGTCGTTGATAACGCATTCGGTCATTAGCACCATACCGGCGATAGACGCTGCATTTTCCAAGGCAATACGCGTTACTTTTGTCGGATCGATCACCCCAGCCTTTTTAAGGTCTTCGTAGGTGTCGGTTCTGGCGTTGTAACCCATATCGCCTTCACTTCTCATAACATTTTGAAGCACAACGGAGCCTTCAATACCGGCATTGTCAGCGATCGTTCTCAATGGTGATTCAAGTGCTCTTCTTACGATCTGAACACCCACTTTCTCATCGGGATTATCCCCTTCCATTCCTTCTAGTGCGGCGATAGAACGGACCAATGCAACTCCACCACCAACAACGATACCTTCTTCAACCGCTGCACGTGTAGCATGAAGCGCATCATCGACACGGTCTTTCTTTTCTTTCATTTCTACTTCCGTTGGTGCACCCACATTCAATACAGCAACCCCTCCGGCCAATTTAGCCAGGCGCTCCTGCAATTTTTCCCGGTCATAATCGGAAGTGGTGTTTTCGATTTGCGACTTGATCTGGTTGATTCTAGCAGTGATGTCGCTATCTTCACCAGCACCGTTTACGATAGTAGTATTATCTTTATCAATGACAATCTTTTCACAACGTCCAAGATGTCCAAGTTCTACATTATCCAGCTTATATCCTTTTTCTTCAGAGATAACGGTACCACCAGTCAGGATCGCAATATCTTCCAGCATAGCTTTACGTCGGTCACCAAAACCAGGAGCTTTTACTGCCACTACTTTAAGCTGGGCACGCAGACGGTTTACTACTAATACACCTAATGCCTGACTGTCAATATCTTCAGCAATAATCAATAGAGGGCTACCTGCATTGACCACTTTTTCCAAGATAGGAACGATGTCCTGCATGTTGGAGATCTTCTTATCATGGATAAGGATCATTGGGTTTTCGTACTCCGTTGTCATATTTTCCGTATCCGTTACAAAGTAAGGAGAGAGGTAACCACGATCAAACTGCATACCAAGCACCTCTTCGACGAAGGTATCTGTTCCTTTAGCTTCTTCTACAGTAATGACACCGTCTTTAGAAACCCGCTTCATAGCATCGGCGATTAACTGGCCGATCTCGTCGTGGTTATTGGCAGAGATGGCTCCTACTTGTCGGATTTTTTCAAAATCATCACCGATCACTTCGGTTTGCTTCTTCAAATCTTCGATAACTACTTTTGTTGCCTTATCGATTCCTCTTTTCAGGTCCATAGGATTAGCTCCGGCAGCAACGTTTTTCAACCCTGCAGTAACCATCGCCTGAGCCAATACCGTGGCGGTAGTCGTACCGTCACCGGCTAAGTCGGCAGTTTTGGAGGCTGCCTCTTTGATCATTTGCGCACCCATGTTTTGTACCGGATCTTCCAGTTCGACTTCTTTGGCAACGGTAACACCGTCTTTAGTGATGGTGGGAGCTCCAAAGCTTTTTTGGATCACTACATTTCGGCCTTTGGGCCCAAGAGTTACTTTTACTGCATTTGCCAGGGCATCCATTCCCATCTTTAACTGTTCTCTGGCATCTCTATTAAAACTAATTTCTTTAGCCATTTTTGTTGATTTTTTTTTGTTCGTGAAAACTTTTGGTCCAAATCAAGCCTTTTTCTTTTCTTATAGCGGACTTGTTCAGTACCATTTAATTAATTAAAGCTTTTTAATAGCGAGACGTGCGTTAGAGGATAACAAGGATGTCATCTTCGCGCATGATGAGGTAATCCTCACCTTCGTAATTTAATTCCTGTCCTGCATATTTACCGTAAAGTACGATATCACCAACGGCAACGGTCATCAAGTTACCATCTTTTCCCGGTCCTACAGCAATCACTTCACCTCTTTGAGGCTTTTCCTTAGCTGTATCAGGGATGATGATGCCGCCCTTGGTAGTTTCTTCGGCTGGAGCAGGTTTTACTACTACTCTGTCGTTTATCGGCTTCATAGTTAGTCTAATTTTATGTTCTATAATTTAAAAATCTGTTAAAAAATTATTTTAATACTTTAGCTATATCATTTCTTATGCCAATCGGTTAATCCTGCAATAATGGCATAAAAAAAGTTCCCGAACTTTTCTTTTTCTGAATCGTTGGCGGAGAGTTGTCAATTTGACAAATAAAAAAGGTGGCAATTTGTAAAAAATTGCCACCTTTTTTTGTCTGAAACAAAGGTATTTATTGTGATTGCAACGGAATTTCACCACCGGCATCAACCGGCCCGCCGCTTATTAATAAACTGGTAATAATACATAAAACAAATAGTGCTATGGCAAGATACCAGGTTACTTTTTCAATAAAATCAGTTGATTTTGCTGCCCCAAACATCTGATTGGTCGCACTTCCGCCAAAAGTAGAGTCAATTCCTCCGCCTTTCGGGTTTTGAATCAATACAGCGCCCATTAACAACACACATATCAAAGCGATCAAAACGGTCAATCCTGTTATCATAAGAAATAGAATTAAGTTTTTTTAAAATAGAGTGCAAAGAAATTACTTTTTTAACGAAAAATCAAATCATTTTTTCTAAATCATCTATTATTTTTTCGTAACTAGCTTTCTTCTCGGGGTAGATTTCCCCTAAACGACGGTACATGCGCAACGCTTTACTGTAATTTTCCTGCATCACCAAAATCTTAGCTAGGGTCTCTGTTGCGATCTCCTCGCTTTCGGTAACACTTGATTTAGCAATAGATTTAATTCGTTGTTTTTTAGAACTTTTTTTCTTTTTCTTTATATCCACATCTTTTTTAGGTTGCGGAGTATCCTCCTGTGCTTCTACTTCTTCACTTCGGATACTCAATTTCGGTGACTGGAATTGTTTGAGCCAACTACTAAAAGAAGTTTTGGGAGCGGGAGAAGGAAAGTTTTTTTTCATGGCAGCTACTTTTTTAACAGCTATTTGCTGCAGCTTTTCCGAATCCAACGCCAAAGGGTTCTTCTTTTCTAATTGGTTTATATACACCCAATCAATCGCTGCTAATCCGGCGGTAACGACCTCAATAGGAGAAGCGGTATCGAATTGTTCAACCATTTGTCCGGACGGGAATGCCTGTAGAAATAAATCCCATAAAGTTCCTTCGACCACCTTGGGGGCTTCCTTCTTTAATACGATCGGTTCTTCTTCATCCTCCTCAAAATCAAACAATTCCTCAATATCAGGGTCAATAGATTCTTCCTTTGAAGTATTCATCTGTGGCTTTACCGGGGCCATCTCTAATTCAGGAATAGGATCTGGCTGATGCTCTGCCACTGGTTCTTCTTCCGGAAATTCCAATTTTTCTTTCTCCGGCTCATTGGGTTCCGGCGCATCTTGTCCCTCAAATACCAATTCAATAGGTGGCAGCAAGATTTTATCATCCGGAGTATCTGGTCTGGCACTAAGGTCCTTCAATTCCAGATAGTCCTCTTTAATTACATAACTCTCACCTCCTTCCTCCAAAGGTTGCAATTGCTCCAATTGCTGAAACAAATACCCACGATCCAGGCTGCAGGTGGCTGCCAGCTGCAGGTTCTTCTCAAAATCCTTATGCCCCTCTAACTTGCTCTTTTTCAATAACAAACACCTTAAATTCTGGCAATAAGGATATTGATAAACCAGCGATTTTAGCTCCTGGTAAGGTATCTGATAAAGCTTGGACGGATTGACCAAATACTCGGTAAAGCTTTCTGCATTCATCCTCAAAAGTGTTGATTATCAGCTAAGATAGTAAAAAAAAACAAGAGGACACGAAAACAAGAGGACACGAAAATAAGGGGGATTAAATTTTTTCGTAACTTCACTCTCTTATAAATATATAATACCAGGTGACCAGGTGACCAGGTGACCAGGTGACCAGGTGACCAGGTGACCAGGT
>CAZHOV010000009.1:38182-66169 GCA_964534315.1 uncultured Saprospiraceae bacterium
ACCAGGTGACCAGGTGACCAGGTGACCAGGTGACCAGGTGACCAGGTGACCAGGTCCTACCAATTATTAAACGAGGCGTTAAAAATATCCTCAACGATTTGGCTAAAAATATTATCGATGAGCTCATCCTGAACATTTAAGAGGTTTGTGTCTTTGGGATAGTCATCAAAAAAGGAGAAGTCTCTTTTGTAGCTCTTTTTCTCATCTACGGTGTTTTCAAAAGCTACATTCACGGTAATCTCAAGGCGGTTAAGGGCTGAGGTACCATCTTCTTCAGGGGCTATAGAACTGACCTGAAAGCGGGTAACAGCCCCTGAAAACGAAACGTGGGGATCCACCTCCGTAAAAGCCAGGCGCGATTCGCTCCTGATCTTGTTTTGTAATCGCTCCGAAAAGTTCTGAGCAATAGTCGGGGTTGCATTGAGAGCCTTATTGTCAAATGGCAACACATAAAAGGTTTGTACCTCGGGTGAAATCGAAGTTGTCTTGAAGGAATAGCAAGACGAGAATAAAAAGAGAGTTAGTGTAGAAATTAAATAAATCGCTCGCATAGGAAAAACGTTCATTCAAATTATTTTAAATCATAATCTTTAATCTTTCGATAAAGGGTCCGCTCGGAAATACCTAATTCGGTGGCGGCATCTTTGCGCCTGCCTTTGTGTTTTTTGAGGGCCTTTCTGATCAGTTCTTTTTCCATATCCATCAGCGATAAGTTTTCTTCTACTTCTTCGGTATTCTGGTACCCTCCTTCATTCCGGTCTTCAATGATCAATCGAACCTGATCATTGTCTTCAAAAACATGGAGCCCTTCATTACTTGCATGTCCGGAGTCCTCTCGGAGCCCCCCTGGGGCATATCCCTCTCCTCCTCTATCTATGTTATAATCCGAATATTGAATCTTGCTCAACGCCCGGGATTCCGGCAAACTCAAATTATTATTTTGGATAAGTCCATACACAACAGATTTCAAATCATTGAGGTCTTTTTTCATCTCGAAAAGGAGATTATACAGTATTTCCCGTTCTTCGAAAGCTGTCTTAGCGTTGGCATCTTCACGGATCATCGGAAGATTTCGCTTCATCAGCTGGGGAAAATCATCCATTAGCATCTCCGCCGTGATCAATTTCTCTTCGGAGAGTACTGATAATTGCTGTACCATATTTTTCAACTCTCTGACATTGCCCCGCCAACTATAGTTCTTTAACAAGATCTGGGCTTTATCTTCTAAAACGATTGGGGTAGTCCGGTAATTTTCTGCGAAATCGAGGGCAAACTTCCGAAACAGCATCAGAATGTCATCTCCGCGTTCTCTCAACGCCGGTACTTTTATGGGTACCGTATTTAAGCGATAATACAGATCTTCTCGAAATTTTCCTTTCTTTACCCGTTCTTCCAACGATACATTGGTGGCGGCAATAACACGTACATCTGTTTTCAATACCTTTGACGAGCCCACCCGTAGAAACTCTCCTGATTCGAGTACGCGCAGCAGGAATGCCTGTGTATCTGGGGGCATCTCCCCTATTTCATCCAGAAAGATGGTTCCGCCATTTACCGCTTCAAAATACCCCTTCCGCTCACTAGTAGCTCCTGTAAAAGCTCCTTTTTCGTGTCCGAATAATTCAGAATTTATTGTGCCCTCTGGAATGGCACCACAGTTTATCGCAATGAATTTACTGTGCTTGCGCGAACTTAGGGCATGTATAATTTTTGAAAAAACTTCTTTACCGACGCCGCTCTCCCCCGTGATGAGTACAGAAAGATCGGTTGCAGCCACCCGGATAGCCGTATCCAACGCCTGATCGAGTGCGTTGGAATTCCCGATGATCTCAAACCGTTGTTTTATCGCTTGCAAATTCTTACTCATATATCCGTTGCCTCTGTTATCTTATTTAATTTGTTTAGGCCAATTCCCCAATAAGGGTCGCACTAGTCACCTTGTTTACTGTTACCTGCACATAATCGCCAGGCTTGTAATTCCCTTTCTTAGGAAAAATGACCATCTTATTTTGCGAATTTCTTCCTTTCCAATCATCTGCCGACTTCTTGGAATCTCCTTCGATAAGAACGTTAAAGGTCTTTCCAATATCCTTTTGATTGTGCTTGAGCGATACTTCATTTTGAAGGGCAATGATCTCCTGAAGCCTCCGCTTTTTAACATCCATGGGGATATCGTCTTCGAATTTTCGGGCAGCCAACGTGCCGGGACGCTCAGAATAACAGAACATGTACGACATACTGTACTGGGCATATTCAATTACAGACAGTGTTTCCTGATGCTCTTCTTCGGTTTCGGTGCAAAACCCGGCAATAATATCTGATGAAACGGCACAATCCGGCATGATCTCATAGATCCGGTCAATTTTATTGATATACCACTCCCGGGTGTAAGTGCGATTCATTAAGTCCAAAATCCGCGTATTCCCCGATTGTACGGGGAGGTGAATATACTTGCAAATATTCTCATGGTCTCGCATGGTGTAAAGTACCTCATCGGTAATATCTTTTGGATGGGAAGTAGAGAACCGGATTCGCAGATCAGGATGTACTTCGGCGACCATTTGGAGCAGTTGCGCAAAGTTGACGCTTTGTTTGGTTTCCGGATTTTCCCACTTAAAGGAATCGACGTTTTGTCCCAGCAGGGTTACTTCCCGGTATCCCTTTTCATACAAGTCGGTAGCTTCTGCCACAATACTGAAAGGATCACGGCTTCGTTCTCTTCCTCTGGTAAACGGAACTACGCAGAAAGAACACATATTATCGCATCCCCGCATGATTGAAATAAAAGCCGTCACGCCATTTGATCCTAATCGGAGCGGACTGATATCGGCGTAAGTTTCTTCCCGGGAGAGAAAAACATTTACTCCTTTGTCTCCATCTTCCGCCGTTTCCAGCAAGGCGGGAAGATCTCTGTAAGCATCGGGGCCGACAACCAGGTCAACTAATTTTTCCTGTTCTAGTAACTTCTTTTTCAGCCGTTCGGCCATACAGCCCAGTACGCCCACCAACGTGCCCGGGCGCGATTGTTTGACCTTGTCAAAAACGCGAAGGCGTTTTCTAACCGTCTCTTCTGCTTTTTCCCGGATAGAACAGGTATTGATCAGGATAAGGTCAGATGCTTCCATATTTCTGGTGGGGGAATACCCTACTTCTGATAGCACCGAAGCGACGATCTCGCTATCGCTAAAATTCATCTGGCAACCGTAACTTTCTATATAGAAGTGCTTCTGAGCTGTTTTTTCTATTGGCTGATCTTGAAAAAACACTTCACCCTGACGCTGTTCATCAATCGTTTTGGTCAAGCCTTTTAATGTAGGATTATCATTGTACATCTTCCACGTTCACTTTTATAATTTGTTAATGCATTTTTATTTCGCACTGCAAAGGTAAGCAAATAATCACAAACATGACATATTGGCAGTACTTTAACGAAAATTTATTATCCTAACGAGGAAATCCCCTGATTTTTTTAAAATCAGGGGATTCCTAATTAATTGCGAACAAGAGCTGTAATTTGAAGTCAAAAGAAAGAAGAAAATTAAAAAACAGCTTTAAGGTCCCTACAGTCGATAGTCTAATCGAAGGGTAATATTTCTGGGCGATTCCAGTAACCCGGGCCGCTTGGTATACTCTTCATTAAAAATATTTCTTAAAATAAGACTGGCTTTTAGCCCATCCGTAATTTGATAGGAAGTCCGGGCGTCAAATACTAGATATCCATCCGGATTAGCTTCCCGCCACCGGGTAATATGCCCGTTATTGGTTAAATCTCCCAAAAATCGATCAATGGCTACCATAAAGCTACCGTAATAACTGGTGGCTCCGATAGACAATTTATTCTTTAGCGTTCTGATTTCCACATCTCCTTTGAAGAGGTGTCGTCTACGATATTTCAAGAAATTTTCATCCGTAGAAGACAACCGGGCATTTCGCTGTCCTTCGGTTTCTTCTTCGCCGGGTTCTAACGGGCTGGTGTCGAAATTGACGAACTTCGGATCGAGATAAGTATAACCAAGTACAAAGGAGATTGGCAGATTTTTAAGAATATTGCCCTGCCCGGCAATACTTAAATCCACCCCTTTGATCTCAATATCTCCAATATTTTGAGACTGGAACGTAAGCGTTCGGGCAAAGGTGTATTCCATCATATTAAAGTACTTGGTCCAGAATGGAGCAACATCGACAAATCCTTTCATATTACCCAATCTGAACCCTTGCTTGATTCCGATCTCAGCACCCCATCCTGTTTCGGGTTCCAGCTCCGGATTAGGGGTTACGATAATCGCTCCGGCATCGGTATTGATAAATTTTTCGGCAATAACCGGAAATCGATAACCTTGCCCCCAGGAAGCTCTTAAATAGGTCTCTTTGGCCGCTTGCAGATTGGCGCCAAATCTAACCACCGGCTGAGCATCTGTAGGATCACCCGTTGAGAGGGTTTGATTAATCCTCGGGATTGTCAGAGAATCGGGTGCGTTAAAGCGGTTGTATTCATACCGGAACCCGGCAAGTAAGGTGAGTTTATCAAAAAACTTCTTCTCCAATTGCACATAAGCCGCCATATTGGTCACAGAAAAGGTGGTATCCGAATAAATTTGAGACTGAGAACCGGAGTACATCCCCACAGCTCCCATAGTCGCTACCATTCCTAATTTATCAAATTTCTTCTGGAATTGATATTCTCCGTAAATTAACTGAGAAGCATTGGAGCGATCTTCTCCGGTGGGTGCACTTGAATTGTTATCGATAAAGAAGAACCGGCTGATCAGCTTATGACGGTTATTCTTCTTGTCAAAAAAGGTAACCTGCGGATCGATATAAAAGCGGAATCGATTGGTAAAAGATTCTGCTGCCGGATCAGGCTCATAGGCACCAGTCAGGTTATTTTCCAGTTCTTCCTCCGTCTGTCCTCTAAAGTAAAAGAAGTCAGCGCTCTTACCTACATTAAAATTAGCATTCAATCCGATCACCAACCGTTCGCTGGCGCGATAACGTAAAGAGGTGTTGAATCGTGCATAGCGGTCTTCCCAGTTTCGGTTAAATCCTTCTCGTATGAGTCCGTATCCTCCCAAAACCAAGTCTAACTTATCGAATTTTTGACTATGAGATACGGAGGCGCCAATTTCGTATGGAGCGCGATCCCACCATTTCAATCGCTCTTGTTTGGGTGCAAAAACGTGTGTGTAGAAGGTAGAAAATTTGGTAATGGGTTCACTCTTAGCATAAGCGGTACGAACATGAACAATCCCGTTCAGGGCTGAAGATCCATAAATAGTGGAGGCTGCTCCTTTAATCACCTCGATCTGTTCAATATTTTCAACAGGGATATCATCCCATACCGGACGGCCTGCGTCTACCTGAAAAGCAGGAATGCCATCTACCAAAAATAACACCCGGCTACCTGCACCATAAGACCAACCGGAGCCGCCGCGGATATCGACTTGATTATCGGCAATGGTTACTCCCGGTACTCTGTCTAATACATCATCAACCGAAGTGGAATTGGTGTTCTCCATCAGGGTCGGTTTAACAACTTCTAAAGAAACAATCGACTCTCCGAGCGGTTTTTCATAGCGACTGCTGGTAACAGTAGTGGTATTTAGCAATTGTTCGGTGGTAGATAGACCGATAGTTAGTTTATTCTCTTTTCCTGCTTCAATATTAACTACCTGACTAAAAAGTTCGTATCCAACATAACTACAGGATACTTTATACTTTCCAGGGGCTAACTGCACTTTAAATTCACCGGTTGTGCCTGTCACCGTTCCCGACTCTCCGATTTGGACAGTAGCTCCGGGAAGAGGTTCCCCAGTGATTTCATCCAATACCTCCCCGCTAAAAACAACATTTTGAGCACCTAAGGATAATGTCAACAAGAACAAAAGCCCAAAAGAAATTCCCAAATACTTTAAATTCGTAAAAATAGAAATCATAATTTCCAATTTTGATGAATGTGCTCCTCTTTTGTAAGAAAAGCCCTGTTAATTGTTAAAAAATATACAACTGAATATGGTGGGATTATGGAAGAGTGGTTATATACTTGAAAATCAGTAAAAGACTTCAGTCTTTGATAGTAAAATTGTAGCTGATAGATCGCAAAAGTTTCTTTCTAAAGATCAAAAATAGTAGATGTATGTCAAAATTAGAAAAAAAAGCTTCTTTTTTTTCAGGCATAAAACATTAACATTTATTATTTTTGTGCTATTGAAGGTATAAATCAGTAGTTTGTAAATAAGTTATTATTTTATCCTTCTACAAAAAAAGATTTTTCTACTTTTTATAGTTATATCTTTTTAATTTTATAGCTAAAACCTTAATATTTTAGTTTGTTAACAAAAAATCTATTTATGAAAAACTTTTTACTTTTAGTAGTTTTTGCACTTTCATTTGTACAACTCAATGCCCAATGTACGCCTGATCCCATCTACCAGGATTCTTCAGCAGGTGTTTATCCCCCTCCTTTTAATCCAGCTACTATGACAGGTGGCTTGGCTATTGCCTGCCAGGGAGAAGCTTACGGTTTCAATGTAAATGTTCGAGTGACCGATGAAATTACGGTCCCCCCTTCTACCACTCCAGTAGGTCTTGACTTTATCGAAATTACAGGTGTTACCGGTCTGCCTACCGGATTTAATTATAATTGTAATCCAAGTGATTGTATCATTACTCCAGATGTAGCACTTGGTTGCATCAATATTTCCGGTACTACGAATGCAGCAGTTGGTATGTATCCTATCGGGCTTACCGGAACAATTAGTACGGCTATCGCTCCTTTTGATCTCGAAGCTGTGTTGCCACTTCTCTTAGATGGTCTTTCTTACTTCATTGAAGTTAAACCATCTGGCGAATGTGTTACCCACACTGTAAATGTATTAAAAGAAGAACTTACCTTGATTACTGCCCCAAATCCTTTTGCTAATAGTACCAACCTTAATATTTATTCTAATATTCAGGGAGAAGCTATCATGACTATTTCTGATTTGGCAGGTAAGCAAGTTAAAGGACAAACAGTTGATTTAATCAACGGATTGAATACAATTGAAATTGATGGTTCAGAACTTCCTGAAGGAATGTACTCTCTTACGCTTTCTAACGAAGAAGGCTTCGTAAGCACAAAATTGATGATCGTAAGATAATTTTTTATACCTTTATACTACACACGACTCAACCCTATGCTTTTTACCCATTGTAAAGAGCATAGGGTTTTTTTTGTTAAATCTCTAAACTCAAATTTTCTGGTATGCAACACTTTTTACCCAAAGCCTTTCTATTGCTGGCTCTTAGCTGCACGACTCTGTTTCTACACGCCCAAACCGGATGCCCGGGGTGCATGATCGATCTCCCTACACTTCCGGAAGACACCATATTAGTACAACAAATCCCCGATGGTAAACTAAATGTTTCCTACACCGAAGATATTAGTTTCCGAATGCCCATTTCTACTGATCCCGTGGTAGTGATTGATCCTTCAGCCCCTCCCGGTATCAATATTGATAATATCTCTATCGTTTCAGTCACCAACCTGCCTGCAGGTATTAGTTGGGAACCTAACCAAACCGAATTCAATGTCTCTGACGGAGAAACGGATGGATGCATCCGCTTTTGCGGAACACCTCTGCAAACCGGCCTTTTCATGGTAGAGTTCACTATCTCTGCCCAAGTGGCGATCCTCAACCAAGAAGCTTCCTTCTTCCTTGAGTTTTACGTAGCGCCGGCCACTAGCAATACCGTTGGTTTTTCAATGGCCAACAACGTGGGGTGCGGCTCGGCCATGGTCTCCTTTGAAAATAATGTTCCCAGCAACGGCAACCCGGGGTATTCTTACTTCTGGGATTTTGGCAACGGATTTACTACTTCTGATGAAATTCCGGCCGACCAGGTCTATGATGAGCCGGGTACTTACCTTGTGGAATATGAAGCAACTATAGACACCATCGGAACCATCCTTGCTTCGGTAGAAATTTTAGCTTCAGGCTGCAATGACGTACTGTCAGCTCCCGATTATATCATTGAATTGTATAATCCAAGCGGGGCAGTCATCTTTACATCTGATGAAGTCTCTAATACGAATCCCCCTGTTCTTTTTAATCTGAATATCCCTATCGGAGCAGGCAACTACTCCGTAAAAGTGATCGATGATGAGGGACTACTCGGGCAATCCGATTGCGGAACCATCCCCTTTAACCAGCAAAGTAGTGGGGTATTATCGATTGGAGACCTGGAAATTGAATTGACGATCATCAACCCTATCTCTACCATCCAATCTACCGATACGGTTTTCGTTTATCCTTTTCCAGACGCACCTGAAGTTAGCTTTGAGTTAGGAAATAATTTCATTTGTTTAGGGGATTCCGCCATCTTAGTTTCTTCTTACCCCGGTACTGGCAACCAGTGGTTTTTTAATGGGGAATTAATTCCAGGAGCAACAGAAGAATGGCTGACCGTTCATGATCAAGGAACTTACACGGTTGAATTTACGGCCCCCCTGGGCTGCGCTACCGTTTCCGATGTAGTTGACATCACCAATCTGGATCCGCCCCCAACCCCGGCTTTTTTCATATTTGGCAACCTGATGACCCTGGACCCGGCAGTGCAACTACCTAGTCTATATACTCTTCAGTGGTATCTCGACGGCGTAGCTATTTCTGATGCCAATGAATCGGCACTTTGCGCTTTTGAGTCCGGCCAGTATACGCTGGAATTGACAAACCTGGAAACCGGCTGCAAGAATACGTTTAATAAAAATGTAATATATAATCCTAGTGTGGCCTGTTCTACCAACACCCAAGACCAAGCTGTTTCTATCTATGCCAAAGTCTTCCCCAACCCAGTATCCGACAAACTAATCGTGTCCACCACACCAGGGCTCTTTATCGACCAACTTAATGTTTATGACTATTCAGGGAAGCCGATACTTTTTCCAAATATGCCTTCTAAGCAATCTACTGTGGAACTGCAAATGAATGCTTTACCAACCGGAATTTATTTAATTGAAATCCTGACAGAAAAAGGAAGGTTAGTGAAGAAGGTAGTAAAAAAGTAGTCTATCGAAAGGTTTGCTCTACAAAAAATGTGTTTTTTGGAGAATAACCCCTTAGCTGGTGGAACGCATGTTATCTAAGCATGCCTCATTCGAATCATGGGCTTAACATTTATAGGGTCTTAATAGAAAGCCGCTTTTGCAGCTTTATTTTGTAACTAATTTTAGTCCGTGAGACGTCTCCATCCTGCATTAAAAATAATGCGGGATGGAGACTTTTATTTTTCGAAAAACATTGCTCTCAAAGAAGCAAGTTCGGCATCCAGTAACACCAAAGGGTATTTTTCAGACGCGCCCTGGTTAGACCAAGCCTTAAGGAAACTCAACAGGGTTCAACATCGGAAGGCCGATCAGGTCTTTTTCAGCCTTGCTGACACTTCCGAAACTAAGGAATCCTCCGGAAGCCCGCGCTACATGCTCGGCAAAAGACAAGAGGCTATCGTAAAATCGCTTTGCAGTACTTTGATCTATTTTAGGAAAAATATCATTTAATTTAGCTAATCGTTCCGAAGCTTCTTCTATCCGCTTTTCGGGATCGTCAGAGATCTCGTCCAGTAAACGATGGATACGATCGGGAAAGTGATCCCTTATCTGTTCGTAATAATCTTGTATAGCAGGGTTTTCCGCATAGCTCCGGATATTGGTTAGCTTTTCTGCCCATCCCGTTTCTTTCTCATCAATTTTCCTGTCAGCTCCGGCGATTAAAATCGTCACCAGGGGAATGGAATCAAATAATAAATCTTGTTCTTCCTGGGTTAATTTCGATAATTGCTCTTTCATCTATAATTTGTTTTTTTGGAAATACTTTTCTCCGCAAAATTACCCAAAAAATTGATCTTTAAAAGGTAATTAAGGAATAAAGAGGAGATTTCGTCACTCCATTTTTATCAATTCCTTATGGATATTTAACACCTGCCGGATGAGTGATTGCCCCTGTCCGTTTTGAATGATAAAATCGGCATATTTCACTTTTTCTTCCTCGCCCAATTGTTTATTCATGCGGGCCGCTACCTGATGGCGGTCTATTTGATCACGTTGCATAATTTTTTGAATACGCCATTCTTTGGGAGCCGTAACCACTATTAACTTATCCAGGGTCTTATGTTGCCCGGCTTCGATGAGCAGAGCAGCCTCTTTGAGCGTGTAAGGTACGCCGGTTTGGGCTTGTTGCCACTTTTTGGTGTCTGCCGCAACAGCGGGATGAACAAGTGCGTTCAGGCGGTCGAGTGCTTCCTGATCATTAAAAACAAGGTCGGCAAGGTAAACGCGATTGAGGGATTGGTCGGGGTGGTACGACTCTTCACCGAAGGTCTCCTTAATGTCTTTAACTAATTGTTGGTCATTCACCATTAACCACTTGGCCCGGGAGTCCGCATAATAAACGGGAATATCCAATACCTCAAAGATCTTACAGATCGTTGTTTTTCCGCTTCCTATTCCACCGGTTATTCCTATTTGAAGCATGGAGGATTTTAAGTTAAAAATAGTAAAAAATAAAATTTCTCGGATAGATTATGTAAATTCGATAATCATTGTAAATGGATCATCCTTATCATTATTTATGAAATTAGTGGATCAAGATAAATCAATATTTTGGGCATGTACCGTTTTATGGTTGATTTTTACGGTTAGCAGTGTAAAAAGCCAGGATCTTGATATTCATTATTCCCAGTTTTACCATACCCCTCTCTTTCATAATCCGGCCCTGACGGGCGCTTTTCAGGAAGATATCCGGCTAAGTGGTGTTTATCGGCGGCAGTGGCAATCCATTCCCGTCCCTTATATGACTTTTGGAGCAGCGGGAGACATGAAATTGCCGACCGTATTGCCCTTCCCGGGACAGCTTTCTGCCGGAATATCATTTGCCTATGACGAGGCTGGAGATTCCGAACTTTCTTTCACGCAGTTGGGCCTTCACGGTTCTTACGGTCTTCCGGTAAATGAATGGAATATGTTGTCGATTGGCCTTCAGCTCGGATTTGGCATTCGATCTTTCTCTACCGATAACCTCACCTTTGGTGCCCAATTTGACGGGGAGCTATTCAACCCCATGTCCGATCCGGGTGAGAACTTTAATCAAACGCAGACAACATTCTTTGACGTTTCTACCGGTTTAAATTGGCGATTCCAAAAAAGCAGAAGGCTGTATTTCAATATTGGCTCCGGCGTATTTCATCTCAATCGCCCAAAGGTAAACTTCATCGAAGAAGCAGACCAACCTTGGGCTATATTATGGAATGCTTTCGGAGAAACGTCGTTTCCGGTTTCAGAAAAGATCGATGTGAAAGCATCTGTACTCTATCAATCTCAGGGGCCATCCAATGAAACCGTATTATCGGGAGGCGTCCGTTATTGGGTCAATACCGCCAGAGGAAAAGAACTAGGATTAACCCTCCGGTTTGGATCCAGATTCAACGACGCTATTATCCCCTCTTTAGAAGTTGACTACAGAAACTGGACCGCAGGTATTAGCTACGATATCAATACGTCACAACTCAATGTAGCTACCGACGATAAGGGCGGCCCCGAAATTATTCTGATCTACCGGATTTCAAGGGTCAAACCTGTAGGTGTTTTTGAAACTTGTCCGATATTTTAAAATGGCATTCGGGCCATAGGGATCACATCCATACTGGTAAATGCTTGTTTCTCGTATTTGTAAAAAGCGGTAATGCCGATCATTGCAGCATTATCGGTACAAAACTCAAACTGCGGAATGTAGGTATTCCACCCCAAATCTGTCCCCGTTTTTTCCAATGCCTCCCTCAATTGACTGTTAGCAGAAACGCCACCGGCAATCGCAATCTCCTTGATCTCCGTTTGCTTCGCTGCTTTTTTCAATTTATTGATAAGGATGGAAACGATACGATCTTGCACAGAAGCGCAGATATCCGCCAGATTTTCCTTGATAAAACCAGGATTTTCTTTGAGATTCCTTTTCAAGAAATATAGAATAGAGGTTTTCAGGCCACTGAAGCTAAAGTTGAGGCCCGGAATTTGAGGCTCCGGAAAATCAAAAACAGGCTGCCCTTTTTTTGCCAATTGATCAATGATTGGGCCCGCCGGGTAATCCAGTCCGAGTAGTTTTCCTGTTTTGTCAAAAGCTTCTCCCGCAGCATCGTCTAAGGTCTGCCCTAGGAGTTCCATTTCCAGGTAATCGGTTACCTTTACCACTTGGGTATGTCCACCAGAAACAGTAAGACATAAGAAGGGAAATTTCGGGTATGGCGGTTCCGCAAAATGCGCCAGGATATGAGCCTGCATATGATGAACTTCAATTATGGGTATATCCAGGCTCATTGCCAGCGATTTGGCAAATGAGACACCCACGATAAGAGACCCGATAAGCCCCGGACCGCGGGTAAAGGCGATGGCGCTTAGCTCCTCTTTTTGCACTCCCGCCTCTGTTAAGGCAACATCTACTACCGGAAGGATATTTTCCTGATGAGCGCGGGAAGCCACCTCCGGGACAATACCTCCATATTTTTTATGCACCTCCTGGCTCGCTACTATATTGCTCAACACCTTACCGTCCTTAACGATCGAGGCAGAAGTATCGTCGCAAGAGGACTCTATGGCTAAAATAGTTATACTCATGTTGATAAAAAATTCAAGAATCTTGATCAGGGGAATTGGCGTTTTTAAGTTTTTATTTATATCTTAGGTAATCTTTCAGAAATTTGTTGCCATACACCCACGAATGAATAATTTCAGCTAAAGCTGACGAAGATACTATAAATTATTGCTATAATCCCATATAAGCGGCAAATCAAAATTGCTTGTAGAACAATTTTGTTCGAATGAAATTGACTGAATAATTGAATACTTGGAAATTATTCAGTCAATTTCATTTGAACCTAAAAAAAATTATTCTATCAATTTTTTTGCCTTACTACTTACGTTTTTTAAAAAAATCCAATTATTTAAATAATGGCGAATATCCAATCCAAGGCTGCTGCTACAACTAGAACGAGCTTAAGAGAATCGGGCCCGACTACCGATAATTCCACCTGCATCATTGCAACCGGAACCGTCTTAGAGGGTACCTTCAATACTAAAGAATCCATACGTGTCGATGGCACGATTTCCGGCACCATTTCCTGCGAAAAACGCCTCGTTGTGGGTGAACGCGGACGAGCGGAAGGCACCATCAATGCCAAAGACGCCACCATCAAAGGTCGTGTTGAAGGCGATCTTCATGTCACAGAAACACTCCAACTCATGAGTACAGCTATCGTTTCCGGTAATATCCATGCCAAAAAGCTAATAGTAGAAGAAGGCGCCGTATTTGACGGCAATAGTAAGATCATCAACAGTTAGCTCGTTGAGTAACTTGGGAGTTAGTTTTAATAAACGCTAATAGCTTGCTCATTAGTCGCAGAATTCAGCTCATAAGGGTGTCTCATAACACCTTTGGTGTTACGAGACCCAAAACTTTCTTCTTTGGGAGGTCTGTTTTAATAAAAAAATCTCTTGGGGATGGCTCATTGACTAATGAGACAGCCCCGAGAACCATTTTCTCTTTCCCTAACTAGTTAACAGATCAAAAGGCGGGTAAAAAAAAGAAGAAGTGGCAGAGCCACTTCTTGTGGGAGGCTATTTCTAGCCTTTACACGGGATTATAAAAGTTAAATTGAAAGCCGTGTATAAAACACAAATGAAAAAGATAAATTTTATAATCAAAAGGAGTACAATTCTTTGTCAGAGGAACCTGCAATGATTGCTGATTTGGCTGAGAAATGGCCGTTTAGAAGTTTATTTTGGATCGGTTTTTGGAAATGCTAAATTATTCTCTCATAGCAAGTCCGAATCAAAGATAGGAGAATTTCTTATCAATACAAAAGTCCTCTTAATTTTTTTAACATTTTCCTAAAAATAGATTATCGAATGGCTTTAAATCTAAGCAAATGATCTGCCAAAACCAGGGCTGTCATAGCTTCAACGATGGGCACTGCTCGGGGCACCACGCAAGGGTCATGCCTGCCCTTACCTTTGACTTCAACTTCTTCTCCCGCCTCATTCAAGGATTTCTGAGCAGCCACAATAGTTGCCACCGGCTTAAAAGCCACGTTGAAGTAGATATCCATACCATTGGAAATACCTCCCTGAATACCTCCGGAGTAATTCGTTGCAGTTCTGATCGATTCATCTACTTTCTCAAATCGGTCATTATGCTCCGATCCGCGCATGACCACACTATCAAATCCGCTTCCATATTCAAATCCCTTACATGCATTAATACTTAGCATAGCCTTCGCCAGATCGGCATGCAATTTATCAAAGACCGGTTCTCCCAATCCGGGCGGACAGCCCTGCACCACACACTGTACCACCCCGCCAATAGTATCGCCTTCCTTTCTTACCAATCTGATCAACTCGATCATAGCCGCTGCCGTAGATTCCTCCGGACAACGGACAGGAGTCGCCTCTATCTTTTCAAAATCTAGCGCTTGATAAGGTTGTTCCACTTGTATATTGCCTACCTGACAAACAAAAGCATGGATTGCCAGGCCTTTTTCTTTTAGGATCATTTTAGCTATGGCTCCGGCAGCTACCCTGGCAGCAGTTTCCCTGGCCGATGACCGGCCTCCGCCCCGGTAATCCCGAAGCCCATATTTTGCATGATAGGTGTAATCAGCGTGGGAAGGCCTGAATTTATCCGCTATATGCGAATAGTCTTTCGACCGGGCGTCTTTATTCCGGATAAACATGGAAATGGGTGTCCCCGTCGACTTGCCTTCAAATATTCCCGAAAGGATTTCCACCTCGTCTCCTTCCTTACGCTGAGTAACGATCTTGGATTGGCCGGGCTTTCTACGGGCTAGTTCAGCTTGAATAGCCTCTATTGAAATGGACAATCCGGGAGGACAACCATCGATCACCACCCCTATGCCTACCCCGTGCGATTCTCCGAAAGTGGTAATTTTAAACAGCTGACCAAAGGAATTTCCAGGCATTTTTGTATTTTTAAGTTTAAAAAACTATACCAATGGCAAAGATAGACTTACTTTTAGAAAAATATGGCGAGAGCCACCAAAATGGAACCAATAAACTCATTCACTGGTTTTGCGTGCCTGCAATTATGTTCAGCCTATTCGGATTATTATACGCCATCCCTTTCCCCTTTACTCCTGAAAAAAGCCTTTACGCCAACTGGGGATTCGTGGTTTTAGTAGTTGCTTTACTCTACTATCTACGACTCTCCCTACCCATGTTCCTGGGTTTCGTTCTGATAGGCGGTTTAATGGTTTGGGGAAATCATCAGATCGCTCAGAGCGTAAATAGTCCGGGCAATGTAGCCCTTATCGCCCTGGGCATCTTTGCCGTGGCTTGGGTAGGACAGTTTATCGGTCATAAGATTGAAGGTAAAAAACCTTCTTTTCTTCAGGATCTACAGTTTTTACTAATTGGCCCTGCATGGCTTCTTCACTTTATCTTCAAAAAACTGGGCGTAAAATATTCTTAAGCAAAAGTCAATTCCAACGTCTTAAAAGCATGGGGTAGCATTAGCAGCCAGTGCCCTTCTTTTTCCTGGATCAGATGGAATTCTCCATCGACTTTACAGGTATCGATCTCCTGAGTAATGCCGATCAGTTGCAGTTCACATGGTTGGTAAGTGGGTTGAAAGCTGCCTTCCAGTTGCTGTTCTATCAAAAGCCGTGTTTCTTCTTTTTTCATCAAAAACGTTCTTAGCGCATAATGCCCGTTCAAATGCTCATATCCTTCTCCTTCATCCTCATAAATGATGCTTTCATGCCTTCCCTCCGCCAAAAAAGCTTTTAAAGTCAATAGGGTGACCGCTTCGCTGGTTGATTGGCGCACGGGATAAAGAGGCAGAACCGTCCCGGCTTTTACCAATACCGGAATATAATCTAGAGGAGTACTGACCCTTTTAAATGTTTCTCCTTCAAAGCGAATATTATTCCAAAACGAATACCACTCACCTTCAGGTAAATAAACTGCCTGCTCTCTTTGTCCCGGGTTTAAAACAGGGCTGATCAGCAGTTGGTCTCCAAACAAAAATTCCCGCTCTCGTTTCAGTGCAACCGGATCTTTGGCGTAATTAAAAGCTAATGGCTTTAACATGGGCGTGCCCGATCGAATGTGTTGGTAAAAAAGGGTGTATAAATAGGGCAATAACCGGTACCTCAACTCGATGGAAGCTTTTACTTTCGGAGTAATTTCTTCCCCAAAGGACCAGGGTTCCTGATCGTAGTCGTACTTGATCAGCTCTTCTTCATTGGTCACCTCTTCCTGCCCTGAGGTATGATACCCCATAGAGTGGGTTCTAAAAAAGGGATGGAAAACACCCAGTTGAATCCATCGCAGATATAATTCAGGTTCGGGTGGATTAACAAAGCCTCCGATATCGCTGCCTACAAAGGAAAAACCGGAAATACTCAACCGTATACATTGACGATTTGCAATAGCCAGGTGTTCCCAATTGGCCACATTGTCTCCTGTCCATAAGGCAGCATAGCGTTGTCCACCGGCAAAGGTAGCGCGAGAGAGCAGAAATGGCCTCTTAGCGGGTCTTATATCTTTTAACCCCTCGACCGATGCTCTGGTCATCTGCATACCATATATATTGTGCGCTTCCCGGTGGCTTCCCCCTTTCCCTTCCATTTGGTGCCAAACCGTATCGGGAAACGTCAGGTGGTGAACCCGAAAAAGAGCAGGCTCGTTCATATCATTCCAAAAACCACTGATTCCTATCTCTTCATATAGTTCCCGGTACAATTCGCCCCACCACTTTCGTACTTCCGGATCGGTAAAATCGGGAAAAACACAGGCGCCGGGCCATACATGACCGATCATCAGTTCGCCATCGACGTGTCTGCAAAAATATCCTTGTTCGAAGCCCTCTTTAAATACGCCGTAGTTAAAATCCAGCTTAATCCCCGGATCGATCATCGCAACGGTATGAAAGCCGTCCAATTTGAGTTTTTCAACCATTTTCCGAAGGTTCGGGAAGCGGCTAAGATCCCAGGTAAAACAGCGATAACCGTCCATATAATCAATATCAAGGTAGATGCTGTCGCAAGGTATTTGAAGTTCCCGGAACTTCCCGGCTATTTCCATCACTTTTGACTCCGGGTAGTAACTCCATTTGCATTGGTGGTATCCGAGCGCCCACAGCGGAGGCAGCTCTGGGCTTCCGGTAAGTTGAAGATAGGTTTGAGCAACCTCATTGAGGGTTTCTCCACCAATAAAATAATAACAAAAGTTTCCGCCTTCCGCCTCTATGAGTACCTTTTCCTGTTGTTCATCAAAGTGAAAATAACTCTTGAAGGAATTATCCAGGAAAATACCGTAAGACTGTTCATTTGCCAGCCCCAAATAGAAGGGGACGGACGTGTAGAGCGGATCAGTTTGGTCGTGAAAACCGTAGGCATCCGTATTCCAGTTTTTCAGTTGTTGCCCCTTTAGCTGTTGTTTGCCTGGTTTATCACCCAGGCCCCAGAATAACTCGCCCGGTTGTATTTTTTTTACCAGCCGCACTCTATTTAATCCTCTCATTACGGACTGTTCGACCGTAACACTTCCCAGGTCTTCGCTTACAGGCACATTATCAATAGTTGAAATGGCCGCACTTAAATTACTTTTATCTAGTCGGTATTGGAGATGAGATGTTTTGAAAAGAATAGCTTGTTTATTTTCTTCAAATGCGTGGTTTGGATGCCCTGAAAAGTTGGATTGGGTATTTATTGCATAGGAATGGTAATCGTCGGGCGGATCGAGATAAGTGTAGCGAAACCTAATGACATTAGCGGCAAGAATTTTTATTTCCAGAAAAAAGTGGTTGGACGTCTCCAGCAAGTAATGACCTTTATCAGATTTAAGCTGAGATACACTTTCAGGTATCAAGGACTCAATATAATCATCAAAACGATCAAATGAAGGAACCTCCTTTTGAGATTCTTTTTCCATAGCTACTTCTTATTTACTTTTCTCGTCTTTAGAAGAGGGAACATCTTTGTTGATGGTTTCTTTTTCAGATGCTTCTTGCTCTTTCACAGCATCGAGTATCCCCAGTTGTTTAGCACGGCTTTCCCAATTTTTCCTTGCAAATGTCTGCATATCTGTGATATTATCCAATTCATCAATAATTTCCAGCCCTAGCAGGGTTTCGATAACATCCTCCATTGTAACGATTCCGGCCATCCCTCCAAATTCATCGACTACCAAGGCAATATGAGAGCGAAATTTCATCAATTCGTTGAGCAGGTCCGGAAGAGGGAACTGTTCGTTTATGATTAAGATATCTCTTCGTATTTCCTTAAGCTGATCATCTCCTTTTCCCTGGGTTACTTTGAGTAACACATCTTTATGCAGTACAAAGCCATTTATCCGGTCTTTATTTCCTTCATAGACCGGTATTCTGGAGTGTCGCAAGTTGAGATGTTTGTTGTGAAAATCATTTATGGTTGTCTTTTCATCTGCTGCGATAACCACTGTTCTTGGGGTCATAATATCTTTAGCCTGGACCTTATCCAATTTCAGTAAATTCTGGATGATGTTGGATTCTCGTTTTTGAAAGACCCCTTCTTTGGCACCCAACTGAGCCATGGCGGTAAAATCTGCCCTACTCAGTACGCTACGATCTTTATCTTTTTTGAGCATTTTGGTAATAGACTGGCTGATGATGACCAGTGGTCTTAGAATAATATCCAGATAATAAAGGCCATTGATGGTAAAAGGAGCCAGGCGTTTCCAATAGTTAGCCCCCAGTGTTTTGGGGATGATCTCGGAAAGGATTAATATGGCTAGTGTCATAACAACAGGCACAATAACGGCAGCCACATTGACTCCCAGGATGTAGGTTTCATCCCAGATCTTTGCAGCGCTTGCCCCCACTCCGATAGCACCTACCGTGTGCGCAATGGTATTTAAGGTCAGAATAGCGGCGAGTGGGCGGTCTATATTTTCCTTAAAATGCTGGATCCTTTTTCCGGTAACTGTTCCCTCTTCCAGTTTGATTTGGGCAAATGACGGAGTAATACTTAACAAAACAGCTTCCCAAATAGAGCAGAGGAAAGAAAAAATAATGGAGAGCAGAAAAAACAGGATTAACGTTAGGATCATGTCTGATTAGTTATGATTTTTCTGTGCAAAAGTAAAGTGAAGATAAGAGAAACGGTAATGGAATAAAAAAATAAAACCAAAAAAGAGGAGCATCTCCTCTTTTTTGGTTTAAAAAAACAGTTATAAAAGATTTCTATTCTTCCAGGAAAATCTTCTGACCGGGTCTGATCACGCTTCCTTTTATATTGTTGTAGTCTCTTAATTCGCTGAGGGAGATGGCATATTCCTTGGCAATTCCATATAGGGTATCTCCTTTCCGGACGGTGTGGAAGCGTCTTTCGGCATTGGATTTTTTCTTAGCCTCTTCGGTAGATTGATTGACGAAGATCAATCGCTCTCCCGTAGATTTATCGTAAGTTTCCGGCTTACCGTCGAAGGCGTCTTTGGGTTCATTACAACCGGAGACCAACAGTTCTTTCCCCATCATTACCTCTTCCCATTGCCCCATACCGTTGATTTCTCTGAGACGTTTTGCTGTACAGCCATAGATTTGGGCGATACTGGCTACGGTTTCTCCTTCCTTTACCAGGTGGAACTCCTTATTCCCGCGCTTTGAAAGATCGGGAAGGGCGGAAACGGTGCTGTTGTAATCGGTCGGTCTGCTACGACTGTAAGCCTGGCTATTGTATTGACCCGGAGCGATCGTTCTCAATTCCATGCAAGGGATCAATTCGCTTCCGGAAAGATCATTCCAGGATCGAAGCTGGGCAATGGATAGACCGTATCGACGGGCAATTCCAAAGAGCGTTTCGCCTTTCTGTACGATATGAATACCATAGCTGGACTTCCGGTTACAGTCGCCGGCTGGGGTACTAAAATTATTAGCAGTACCGGTAGAAGCTGGAGCGGCAGGTGTTGAAGCGAAGTTGGTACCGGCTTCAGAAACACCTTTGATGACACCATTGATAAACAGAAATCCGTCGCATTCCATAGTTGCTGGTAAATCTGTAGATTCATCATAATAGAGACCATCAGATGCCCGATAGTAGGTGCAATTGGGATCATTATTTTTGAACCCTTCAATGATGGTAGAGACTTTTTTACCATTGCTGTAAAGCACTCCTCCGCAGGCGCCGTCGAAAGGAAGTTTTGTTTCCAGGTTGATGTAGATCTTTCTGTCCAGATCCAGAGCAACCTGGCAGCCATCTCTCAATAATTGGGCATTGAGAGCCTGAGATGTTCCTTTTTGGTAGCGTTTTCCGTTGACATATACAAAGTTTTCCAATTCCACATTTGCGGGTTTCCAGGTAGCTCTATCTATGAACAAACCGTTTCTGGTGTCTTTATAGATGCGACCGCCCATCTTATCAAATTCATCTGGCTTTACCGGAGTATCTACAGCGGTTGGTTTTTCAGGAATATCTCCTTCAAATCCTTTTTCGCAATATTCTCGCATATAAGCTTCGGCACTGTTGCCATTAATTTTGTCGAGGGTTAAAATGACATCATTGGTTTTAGGTGGCTCAGGAGGCATCACCTTTTTAATAATACCAATTCCGGAGACCATCAAAAATTCCAGATCATTCCGGGTAGTTGTTTCATTGTCGTCCTTTTGGTTGCCATATCTGTAGCGATTTCGAGAGCTGCGGGTTGATGATTTTTCCTGCTCTTTTTTGGCAAAGAACTTCAGTTTGGAGGGACAATTATAGGTTTGTCTTTTTTCGAAGAAAACTTGTAATTCACTATTTTTTAAAGCAAGATCCTGGTTTTTGCCCGTTGGCTGATAGTTATAAACAAAGCTCATTTCGGGACCGCGATAATCAATCATTTTAGCATCGGAATACAGATAGGCTGCTTTTTTTACAGTATGTTTAATATAGGATTGGTACTTGGTTTTTTCGTAGATTGAAAAATCACTGAAACGCCCCTTATTAATATCGAAAACAAGATCTTGTGCATCTTTTATTTGACCGCACCCTGTAAAATCTCTGGGTAGGGTCCGGCGAGATTCCGTATTATCGATAAAAAGAATGAGTTTTTCTGATTTGTTAGTGCGGATGTGCACTTCCGTTTCGCGTTTCCCATTATTTTTATATTGATATTCTAATTTTTCCATGCAATTGTCATCGAACCGAACGACAAAAGTCTTATTTTGGGAATAGCCAAATTGGAATAAAAAAAGGAAAATTGGAAAGAAAATAAAATTGAAGGGTTTCATGTTATAAAAAATTAAATTCAGCGTTAATGGATAAATTAGATGAACATAGTTTAGCTGACAACATAAAACAATAAAAGACGCTTCAATATTGCCCTCAACTAGTTTTTAACTCTAAAGAATTTTTTCTTTCCGGGAACTGCAAAGCTCCTTTTCAGCAAGAAAAGTTCTTTAAAATAACCCAAAAAAAGTTTAACGCCGGATTAATTTTTTTCAAAGATAAGGGATAAAATGCAAAAATGCAGTCCAAATTAGAAAAAAAATGGTTTTATATGCTTACAGAGGTATGAAATATGAAAATCTACCCATCCAAGACTTACGTGCCAGCCCCTGAATTTCAAAGAATCCAACATGGCTTCCGGTCCTCACTCCACCAGTCCTTCCTGTAGTGCGTACAATACCAATTCTGAATTTGAATTGATTTTCAATTTCTTCATGATATTTTTTCGGTGGGTATAGATAGTATGGGTACTGAGGTTCAGTTCACTGGCAATTTCTTTTGCTATTTTACCGGTAACGACCAGTTGGACAATTTCAATTTCTCGGGGCGTTAGCGGATTAGTTTTGAGATCATTATCTTTTTTAAAAGATTTTTCCAAAATAAAATCTAACACCTTATTGCAAAAAAACTTTTCATTCTTAGAAGTTGCCCGGATAGCATCCAGAATTTCAGATTCGCCGCACTTCTTGGTGAGGTAACTGACCGCTCCGTTTTCTATAGAACTGAAAATGTTTTTCTTGTCGTCATCAGCACTAATGATCAATATCTGTGTCTGAGACGATAACGATTTGATAATTGGAACGGCATCCACTGTAAATGCAGGAGGCTGATTGTAGTCAAGAATGACAATGTCGGGTTCCATCTCCTCAACCATTTTAAATAGCTCCGATTGATTGGTAACCTCTCCTACAATTTCTAATGAATCCTGCTGCTGAAGCACACATCGAAGCCCTGCACGGATCAAATACTGCGTATCTGCAATGATAATTGTTGTTTTCTCCATTATTCCTGATTAGCTGTTATTGATTTTTCTTAGAGCCTGATTGACTTTAAGGTAACGCTAATATAACACCGAGATAATGCCAAACAAAATTATTTAGAATCGATATAGATAACAATTGAAAATTTTACACTTCTGTGCAAATTAGAAGGTCGGACAGAGAATTTCTTCATTTTCGAAAGCTCCGATATAACTCATGGAAATTTCGAATACCCCCTGTTGATTTCTGAACGTTTGGACTTCAGTCATGGATGCATCATAGCTAAATCCAAGAAAAAAGCCGTCTATTTCCAGGCCAAGTAATCCGACAATAGCGTCCAGTCGGTAGCTTTCATCAAAATCCTTGACCGTGCGTGCCCAGGATCCAATCTGTAATGCAACAGGGCTATAATCGCTAAAGAAAAATCGAAGATTGGTTCCGGCATTCATGGTCAGGTGTGGCCCCTGGCTGTAAACGACCACTCTGGGCAGAAGAGAAATACGCTTCTTCTTCGCCAATGGAAACTCAGCACTGATCTGAGCAGAATACTTTCGGTGCAGGCGCACCCCTACCCCTTCGTCTATTCCTTCTTCAGGCTCGGGCTCTTCAGTAAAAGCGATTCGCGGAGAATTGATATGATACAAGGAAGCCCCGATAAATAAGGCCGTCCGGTCTTTTGGATTGAAGGTATAATTTAAACCTACTGCAAAATCACCGAAAGAAAAGTTATTGGCGGGTAAGTTTTCTGCAGTTGCAAATTCAAAAGCATTGAGCCCATTAAATTCATCCTCAAAGGTAAGTGTTGAGTAATTGACATTACGCTGGCCCAGTCCCGCCTGAAAACCGAGCGACAAAAACTGCTTTTTATCCCAGTCCAACCCCTTGTGAAAGGCGGCTGAAACCCCCATAACATTCGTTGAGAAATCAATAATCCCCACTTTATCGGTATAAAAATACAATCCTGCAGCAAACGCATCTTTATAACGGGAGTTGAGCTCCAGGTCGAATCTAACATCAACGGAGGCAGAAAAGGTCCGATAAGGTTGATCAAGAGCTCCTTGCCATTGATCGCGATAAATACCTCCGACCCGGAATTTTCCGTTAAACGCGCCGGTCAATGCCGGATTCAGGGTTAGGGGTGAACCGTAAAATTGGGTGAAATTCTGATCCTGAGCAGCCATCTCGGCAGTAAGGATTCCTAGTAGGCAAATAAGCGTAAACAAGTACTTCATAGTTCGGCTTTGGATATTAAAAAGCTCAATTAATCAAAAATGATGAGCAAAAATAAAGGAAATATTAATATATTTTTAATCCAACAACGGACTTTAACGGAGAATTATTATTTTTGATCTATCGAGTGCTTTGTTAAAATGTAAATCTCACTTGGTAATACCTCGAATGTCTATGAATTATGCCATATCTCATCTAAGTGTCGTCCCCGTCCGCTCCAGTGCTTCTGACAAAAGCGAAATGGTCTCGCAAATCCTCTTCGGAGAGATGGTCGAGATCCTGGAACGCAAAGGTAAACAGTGGCTAAAAGTGAGATGTATTTGGGATAATTATATCGGTTGGGTTAGCGCCAAGCAACTCCAGCGGGTCACGACCGAAGAGTTTGAGTCCTACCAAAATAACTTTGCCTACTCCCTGGAGTTGGTCCAACCAGCCAGTTGCAGTAAATACTTTATCCCCCTGACCATGGGGGCGATCCTTCCGAATTACGACGGGATTCAATTTTATCTCAATGGCGACACCTATCACTTCAGTGGCCAGGCGCTGACACCCAATCAATTAAATCCTTCAGCTGAACTCGTCATTAAAATAGCCCGAAAGTATCTCTATGCGCCTTACCTATGGGGCGGTCGCTCTCCTTTCGGTATCGATTGTTCCGGATTTATACAGATCGTTTTCAAAATAGCAGGCGTTAACCTGCAAAGAGATGCCTACCAGCAAGTGGAACAGGGAGAACTCATCGACTTCGTCGAACAAGCAAAGCCCGGCGATCTCATCTTTTTTGAAAATACTAAAAACAGGATCAACCACGTTGGTATTTTACTGCCAGATCAGCAAATTATACATGCTTCCGGTATGGTGCGCATTGATAAAATTGACCATTTTGGTATTTACAATGAAGAACAAAATACCTACACCCACAAGTTAAGAGTCATCAAAAGAGTGCTCACCGAGCAAATAAATAATATCGAAAAGCAACATAAAGCTACCGATCAAACCTCAAAGAGTCTTGAACTTTTTAACTAACAGGCTGGTTTACAATTCATTATGAATCTTTATTTTCAATTTCCTATTCTCTTTTTGTTTACTTTTTGGTTTTCTTCCCTCTCTGCTCAGGTGTCTTTTACTAGGGTATCCCCACAAGACTCTATTCCTTCGTTTGATCCATCCAAAACGTTATCTCCTGCTTCCAAGCTTCCTGCCCTCCAATCTGTTTTCAAGGCTCCAAGATTCTCCCCTTCAACATCCCCTAATGACTATCGCCAAAACGCCTTTTCTACTTACAACTATCACCATCTCCCCATCTTTTGCAAATTTGAAGCAGACCTGGAAAAAAATAACGGCTTACCGATAAAAATGAGGCTGGGAACAGTCCAACATGTAGATTATTTGGAAAGAAAAAGGGGAAAGTAGGAGAGTAGAAAAGTAGGAAAATGGGAGATTAGGAATATTGGAAAAGTAGGAAATTTGGAAAGTAGGAGAATTGGAAATTTGGAACCCAAGAGAAAAGGAAATTTGGAAAAGAGGAAATTTGGAGTATAAAAATCTGCTTAATCCATCGAATCTGCGTTCCATCCTGTTCACAATAGATCCATAATATCCTTCACGCCTACCAGGCGGGTAACTTTAAAGCCTTCGCCGAATTCGGCGCCGATGGGTCGGCCGTATACGCGGGCCTTAGAATAGATAAAATCCATGAAGTCCTTTCTGGAAATGGGCGTTTCAGGCTCTTCGCTATCAGGAGAATAAAATTGAGATTTGAAGGCCATGATCACTTCCATTTTCTTTTCCATATACCCCGTGACATCTACTACAAAATCGGGTTCTAGCTGGTAATCCTGAATAAAGTGATAGACGGCCTTCGGGCGCCAGGGGGCCTGCTCGTTACCCTCGTCGTCTTGCGTTTCAATTTTAACCAGGCCCGAATAAAAACAGGCGTCGCTGATCAATTTTGCAGCCCGTCCGTGATCCGGATGGCGGTCGCGCAGCGTATTGGCCAGGACCACCTTGGGCTGGTACTTACGGATCACCCGAACGATTTTCAGCATGTTTTCTTTAGTATAGGCAAAAAAGCCGTCGGCCATGCCCAGGTTTTCACGTACTGCGGCTCCCATTAATTTACGGGCTTCTTCCGCCTCCTCCAGTCGTAAAGGGCCAGAGCCCCGCGTCCCCAATTCCCCCTGAGTCAGATCTACTAATCCAACAGAGTAACCAAGGTCTATTTGCTTGAGCAATGTACCGCTACAACTTAATTCAATATCGTCTGGATGGACGGCGATAGCAAGGATGTCTAGGTTCATAATATAGGGTTTCCGGGTTTCCGGGTTTCCGGGTTTCCGGGTTTCCGGGTTTCCGGGTTTCCGGGTTTCCGGGTAAATTAGTTAATATCAAGTTGCAAACATAAAAAATTGAATTAAGTTTTGCCCTCTTTTGTAAAGATATGTCTTTTCAGTTCTATCGCTCCCCTAAACACCTGGATACCTCGACACCTGGATACCTCGACACCTCGATACCTCGACACCTCGATACCTAGACACCCGGACACCCGGACACCCGGATACCTGGATACCTTGATACCTCGACACCTAGACACCTGGATACCTTGACACCTTGACACCTCCTCCATCCCCTTTTACCCATTTACCTCCTTTTTTTCCTAAATTTGTCCCAATCAAAATCTCATTCGCGTGCAAAATCCATTCAATAGCGACTTTAAAGTAGGTATTCTCGGGGGCGGACAATTGGGAAAAATGCTTTGTCAAGCAGCCTCGCCCTGGCATTTGAATATGTGGGTATTGGACCAGGCCAAAGACTTTCCGGCCGGGCCTTTTGCTACTCAATTTATAGAAGGAAATTTTAAGGATTATGACGATGTCATGAAATTCGGCAGTCAGGTGGATTTGCTGACCATCGAAATTGAGCATGTCAACACCAGGGCATTGACCGATCTGGTAGCCAAGGGGAAGATCGTTCATGCGGATCCGCTAAGGCTGGAAACTATCAAAGATAAAGGCACCCAAAAATTATTTTACCAGCAATATGGATTGCCCACCTCTCCCTTTGAATTATTCGAGGGGCGTAAGCAGATCATTGAGGCCGTTCAGGCTGGAAAATGGAAAATTCCTTTTGTGCAAAAATCGAGGACGGCAGGCTATGACGGACAAGGCGTTTTGTTGGTGAAATCTCAGGAGGATCTAGGACGTTTATTCGATGGTCCTTCACTATTGGAGCAATTGGTCCCCATCCAAAAAGAGCTTTCGGTGGTGGTGGCTCAAAATCCGAGCGGCGATATCAAAGCTTTTCCGGTTGTGGAAATGGAATTTAACCCGGAGGCCAATCTGGTCGAATACCTGTTTTGCCCGGCTCAGATCGATCCGAAGATTGAACAAAGAGCGATTGACTTGGCGGTGGAGACGATCAAAGCCTACAAAATTTGCGGTCTGCTAGCTGTCGAACTATTTTTGACCAATGATGATGAAATTTTGATCAACGAAGTGGCGCCCAGGCCGCACAATAGCGGTCACCACACCATTGAAGCCAATGTCACCTCGCAATATGAGCAACATCTAAGAGGGATTTTGGATTTACCCCTTGGAGACACCAGTTTATTATCTCCTGCTGTCATGGTTAATTTATTGGGTGCTGATGGATTTCAGGGGCAGGCGGTCTATGAAAATATCGAAAAGTGCCTCGAGATGTCCGGGGTTCATGTGCATATTTATGGCAAAAAGGAGACGCGTCCTTTTCGGAAAATGGGACACGTGACGGTGGTGAATGAGGATTTGGAAACGGCGAAGGAGATGGCTAAAAAAGTTAAAGAAACTTTAATTGTAAAAAGTAATAATTAAAACCATAGGGGGGGGTACAGAGGTACAGAGGTACAGATAAAATAAATTTAAAACATAATGAAACCAAAAGTAAGCATTATTATGGGCTCCGATTCTGACCTGCCGGTTATGCGGGATGCGGCGGATATATTGAAGGAGCTGGACATCCCGTTTGAGCTGACAATCGTCTCTGCTCACCGCACTCCCGAGCGGTTGTTTGAATTTGCCAAGGCGGCGCATAAAAGAGGAATTAAAACCATTATTGCCGGAGCGGGCGGAGCGGCCCACTTGCCGGGGATGGTGGCTTCTTTGTCTCCCCTACCTGTCATTGGCGTTCCCATCAAATCTTCCAACAGCATTGACGGTTGGGATTCGGTATTGTCTATCTTGCAGATGCCTAATGGCGTACCCGTTGCTACTGTAGCCCTAAACGCCGCCAAGAATGCAGGACTCCTGGCGGCTCAACTATTAGGGACACACAACGAATTGATCATGGAAAAAATGATCCGTTATAAAGAATCCTTAGCTTCCGGCGTAAAAGCTAAGTATGAAAAACTCGAAAAAACAGGCTACGAACACTATAAAAAGTAGTTGTTTGAACCAAGAGGGTGTGTCAAAACACTATTCGTGTTTCGACACACCAAACTTTCTTCTTTGGGAGGGCTGTT
>CAZHOV010000010.1:0-58795 GCA_964534315.1 uncultured Saprospiraceae bacterium
TCGTGGCCACCTGTAAGGTCAAAGGAGTCAATCCATACGAGTGGTTAACAGCTACTCTGGAACACACTGCTGATACGAAACGATCAATGGTTCATACATTGCTTCCGGGGTATCACGAAGAAAAAAACAAAGAACCTGAGTCGTAAAGGTCCTTCAACTTTAGGTTAATTGCAAGATGCGGTTGCTCGGACGTTTACGTTTATCCCTCAAATCAAACGCTCCAAATTTATTCTTAGTAATGGAACGGAATATCCCGGCAAGTTTGTTATTTGACCACTAAATATCCTTATTTTGTTGTTTAATCCGTTTAAGAATCACCTAATTTAATTCTCATGGATAGTAGAACCGAAAAGTTATATATCATTGAGCAAATCATAAAATTAAACGACGATGACCTGGTCCATGCCATAAAGAATTTATTGGATTTTGGACTTAAATATCAACCGAATGCTTCATCCCAAGATTTCTGGGATACCTTTAGTCCTAAACAAAAAGAGCGTATTGACAATGCAATTAAAGCTTTAGATAATGGAGAGGGTATTCCTCACGAGACCGTAATGAAAAACCTAAAGAAAAAATTCCAACAATGAGCTTACCAGTTATCTGGGCTCCCTCCGCTCAGGATGAATTTGTAGAGCTTCTGGAATTTCTTGAAAATCAGTTTGGGTTGGATGCAGCCTTAAAAGTTTTGGAAAGAACCGGCCAAATAATTGATGGTATCGTAGATTTTCCTGAAATATTTCCAACTTCTTCAGAAAGAAAAGACCTTCGTAAGGCGGTAATTAACAAAAACGCTTCTCTTCTGTATCGTATTTTAACCGATAAAATTGAAATCCTTCACGTTTGGGATAATCGGCAGAATCCAAATACCTTACTGTATCTAATTTAACACCACAGAATTAAATAGTATTTTGACAGGAATTTTTGTGTAAAAAAATAGATACCAATTTGAGTAATTTTCCTTAACTACATTTTTTACCTACCCTATCCTAAAGATTTAATATTTCCCCAACACCCCCCTTCCAATCTGCTATATACTGTTCTCGCTCATCACCAATTTTCCCTCTTTGGCTTACATCCTCTTCCTCTTTCAGTTTTATATCGCATTCTATTACCTTCTTTTTATAAAATTGGTACTTTTCATTAGACGTCACAGTTTCCAGTTTTTTGATTACCTCCTCATCCATCCAAGATTTACTTCGATCTATTACAGAATCCGCATATTCTTCTGTGGACAAATTCATTCCTTCCCATTTATCTACTTGCAAGACCTTTTTACCTACTATTTTTGGTATAATGTAGGAATTTATTTCCTCTAATTTGGGTAAATGATTTTTGACCATTTCCAATTTGTTTTCTTTAATTCCGGCTATTATCCAGGCAAGATGCAATTCTGGAAACCCTATATCATCCGGGAACGCTTTGTTAAACCATTTGTAATATTTTATTAGTCCTTTATAATCCTTGATATCTGCATACAGGACACCTATCGTATATCGGTTACCTTGATTATCAAAGTATCCTCCGAATTTTCTTTTTTCGGCCTTTAAGCCAGCATGAATTTTCTTAATCTTTTTTTCTATTCTTTGCCTTTGCTGCTCTGTCATCTGTAATTCCGTTTAACATTTACATAATCGACCACCTTATCAAAAATACGAGTTTAATAAAATTACAGAAAAGCAGAACAGAAATGAAAGACTCAGGCAAGTATTTTTTCCCAAACCCTACCCCAACAAATACCCAATCTGCTCCTCTTCTACTTAGAGACTTTTATCCCTCCACTCCATGACTTTCGTCAATTTACCTAAATTAAATACCCCCAAAATTGACTCTTATTTTTTCCACCTCTACCTTTGTTTTGAATAGCAAGCCATAGATTTCTACACAAAACCGATATAATGAGCTTAGACAAGATTTTCAAACCCAACACCATCGCCGTTATCGGAGCTTCAAATAGCGAGGGAAGCGTCGGATATGCACTGATGCGCAACCTCGTAGGATCTGGTTTTAAGGGAACGGTTTACCCCATCAATTACAAACACAAAAGCATCTATGGCATCCGGGCTTATGCTGACTTGAAAGATACCCGGGATGAAATTGATCTGGCTATTATTGCAACGCCTGCACATACGGTACCCGACCTGGTAGAAGAGTGTGGGGAATACGGCGTAAAAGGCCTGGTGATCATCTCCGCCGGTTTTAAAGAACATGGCGAGAAGGGGAATGCCATGCTGGACCAAATAATGGCCACTGCTAAAAAATATAATATCCGACTGATCGGACCGAACTGCCTGGGATTCATCAAACCTACCATTAACCTCAATGCCAGCTTTGCCAACAAAATGGCCTTGCCGGGTAAGATTGCCTTTATTTCTCAGAGTGGCGCGCTGTGTACAGCCATCCTGGACTGGTCGGTAGAACAAAATGTGGGTTTTAGCCACTTCGTTTCTATTGGCTCTATGGCGGATGTTGGCTTCCACGATCTGATCGATTACTTCGGGACAGACCCCTACACCAGCAGCATTGTGATCTATATGGAGTCCTTAACCCATGCCCGTAAATTTATGAGCGCCGCCCGCGCCTTTTCCAGAACTAAGCCGATTATTGTCTTAAAGGCTGGTAAAAGTTCTGCAGGCGCCAAAGTGGCCTTATCACATACCGGGACGCTGGCCGGTAATGACCGCGCTTTTGATGCCGCCTTCAGGCGAGCCGGTATCATTCCGGTTAACACGATTAATGAATTGTTTAATGCGGCACAGACGCTGGCCATGCAGCCCCGCCCCAAAGGCAAGCGCCTGGCCATCGTCACCAACGCCGGAGGACCAGGAGTGTTGGCTACCGACCGCATCGTTCAATTGGGAGGCGAACTGGCTGAACTATCTGAAGATACCATCAAAACCCTCAACGAAGCTCTGCCGCCGATGTGGAGCCACGGCAATCCTATCGATGTATTGGGAGATGCCGGAGAAGAAAAGTACGGTATTGCCGCTGAGGCTTGCCTGAAAGACCCTAATATTGACGGGCTGCTCGTCATCCTCACCCCGCAGGCCATGACTTATGCCGACCAGATCGCTCACAGAATTGTGCAGGTAGCCAAGAAATTTAAAAAACCAGTATTGGCCTCCTGGATGGGAGAAGCAGATGTAGCAGAGGGTAGAGATATTCTGGAAAATGGCAGCATTCCCAACTTCAGAATCCCCGAAAATGCAGTGACAACTTTCATGCATATGCACAGCTATACGCGCAACCTGGAAGCCTTATACGAAACACCGGCGACCATCCCTAAACAATTCAATCCGGAAAAGGGTAAAAACAAGGCATTACTCGATCAAGTCATTAAAGATAAGCGTACGGTATTGACGGAAGATGAAGCGAAAGAGCTATTGGATAACTATCAAATTCCGATTACCAAGAATGCCATTACCACCAATGAAGAAGAAGCAGTAGCCTATGCTAAAAAATTTGGCTATCCACTAGCTATGAAAATCGCCTCACCGGGGATTACCCATAAATCGGATATAGGCGGCGTAGTCCTGAACGTAGAAACTGAAGAAGAGGTAAAACAAAATTTCAAGAATATTCTATCTAAAGCCACCAAAGCCTATCCGGATGCGGATATCCACGGCGTACTGATCGAAGAAATGGTAGCGAAGAAATACGAGCTCTTTATTGGTTCTAAGAAAGATCCCATCTTCGGCCCCGTCATTATGTTTGGAATGGGAGGGGTGACTGTAGAGTTGTTCAAGGACCTAAACGTGGGCTTACCTCCGCTAAACATGGCGCTGGCCTTGCGCCTTATAGAAGAAACCAAAATATACAAGCTCCTGAAAGGATACAGAGGAATGGAAGGGGTCGATATTGGCAGTATTCAGTTCTTGCTCTATAAATTTGCCTATCTGATCATGGATTTCCCTGAAATTAAGGAGATCGATATCAATCCGTTTGTAGTGGATAAAGAAGGAGGCGTCGTATTGGATGCCAAGGTCATTCTGGATGAAGCCGTCATCTCCCATCCGGTTAAAGATTACGCCCACCTGGTTATTTCTCCTTATCCGGAAGAATACAATTATACCTTTACCCTGGCCAATGGTAAAGAAGTCAAGATACGCCCGATAAAACCAGAAGATGAGCCGTTGGAACGAGAAATGTTCAAAAACTTGTCCAGGCAAACGCAGTATTACCGGTTCTTTGGCTTTATCAAAGATGCCACTCATGAGCTGCTCGTGCGCTATACGCAGATTGATTACGACCGGGAGATGGCGTTGATTGCCCTTGTAGAAGAGGAAGGGGAAAACAAAATGATCGGCGTGGTGCGACTGGTGGGTGATGCCAACAACGAAAATGCAGAGTTTGCCATTGTAATTGCCGACAAATGGCAGGGACTTGGTCTCGGTAACCGGTTAGCCGACCTTATTTTGAATATCGCACAGGAGAGAGGCGTCAAGACCGTCTTTGCCAATGTATTGCAGGCTAATACGACCATGCTGCACATGTTTCGCAGCCGCAACTTCACCATCAGGAATGAAGATCACGAATCTGCCTATGCTGAAATTGATTTAACCGCCCATGATTTTGATTTGGAGAAGAAAAGGAGTAAGTAGAAGTAGGTAGTCTGTATTAAATAGTTGAGGAATGAGCATAATCAGCAATTTGATATGATCTATCTGTTAACTCAGAGGACCGGAGAACCGGACAACCAGAACGTGAGTGGGCTCTGCCCCGATACGGTAAAACGTTGGTCTCCAGACCAATGAAGGTGACACCGTTTATTGGACCACCCCAAAATTCCACTTTTCTCTTTCTACCTAAACGGATAAACAACTGAATTTACTAGCTGTATAACAGTTCAATCTTCTCATTTACCAATAAAAAGTTTACATTTTAATCAAAAAAGTTTTATCTTTGTCCCAGTTACTCCAACCATACTTTTTCCATACTTCTTTCTGGTATATGTTAACCTGACAAGCCGTATTGATAGCTTTTAGGGTTAAGCTCTATTTACAGGATTTGTATTAAATACTAGGTATGCTTTGATTTATTAAAGAAACTACCAAAAACTCGAGAGCGCGAGTTACAAAAACCAAAAGGCTTGGTTTTATGCCGTTTCTAGTTTTCCTGATCGCTCTAGGAGGGCTTTCTATTTGGATGTCTAACAAAGATTTTCTAATTTGGAAAGGTGATGAACCGGAAATTGCTCCCTGGCGAAAAGAGAAGTTAGAAAAGGAACTGAAAGAATTGAATGAAGCGGAGCAGTATGCCTTGGTCGTTTCTGTTTCAGGAGTATTTCCGTGCTATAGTTGTGTTGATCGCAACGAGATTTTCCTCAACACTGGAGAAGTTTGGAAATATGGTGTAACCAGGAAAGGCCAAGCTGGACGTTATAAATCTGGACTACCATTTCTGGGGCTATCTTATTCGGTTCAATTTGAAGGGAACCTGCAAGCATGCTTTAAAGAAGAGAAACTCAAAATCTACCAATATCCGTTACTAAAAGAGAACTTAAAACGAAATAAGCCGTTGATTCGTCCTCCAGGAAATAAACGTGACGATTAAAACCAAAAAAATGAATGTAAAAGAACCTCCAATTTGGTTAGGTGCTATCTTTTGGCATGAAGTAATCGACAAATCATTTACTTTCAATCCTATACAGATCGCCCTCAACGAAAATATCGAGTTGTCCGACTACGGCACAGGCATCAAGGCCATCCGTTTTGTAACCGTAGCCGTCCTTCCCACCAATAAAATCCACGAAGAGGGGATGGAATACAAACCTCGTAAAAAAGAACTCTACATCAATGCTAAGCTCAAGTACGAAGAGGTAGAAAAAGCACCTCCGGAAGACATTCCAAAGATGGTCGCCATGGCATTTGTCGACCGAATTGAGCAGTACGAAGACGCCGGCGTAAAGAACTTTGATACCGTACACTTTAAACAAGATGTAGAATCACTATTTGCCGGGGAAGGCTGGTTAATACCTCAGGACCAAGATAGTTAAAACAGGAAAAATTAAATGAAGAATATCCTAATCTGCGGAGCGGGAAGATCAGCCACCGACCTGATCACGTACATGCTTCAACATTCAGACGAATACAACTGGTACGTTACGGTTGGCGATATTGATGTAGACACCGCTACCAAAAAAATTGGCGGCCACCCCAGAGGAAAAGCGGTGTATTTTGATTGTTATGACGATGCCTTTACTAGGGCAGTGAAAGTTGGTAGTTGGGACAATAAAAATTACTTGAACTATTAACTATCAACTATTTACCTATCAAATGCTTCTTCTTCTGTACATTTACTTCCCTATCCCCTCATACCACTCCTTAAACGCCTCTTTTTTTCGTCTCGAAATGGGTAACTCCGTTTCATCCGACATCAAAATGGATACCCTGCCGGGTTGAGCCTGTATGTGCATTCCATTAACTAAATGGGATTTATGACACCGGAAAAAGCCTTTGTCTGCCAGGAGTTCTTCCAGGTCTCCTAAGGTTTTAGTGGTGAGTTTACGTTTGCCATTACTAAGGTAGATCGAGCTGTAATTGCGCTCCCCTTCTATCCGGATGATCTGTTTGAGCGGAAAGCGCACCTCTCCGTCTTGAGTGTGCAGGACGAGCTTTTGATCCGAGTAGGGACTTTGCATATTGGCCAGGGCTTCCTTAATAGGACTGACTGGTTTAGCCACTTTTTGCCTCTCCCGATAACGGCGGATAGCCGCTTTTAGCTCTCCCAGATCAATGGGTTTCACCAGGTAATCCAAGGCATTGAAACGAATAGCTTTGATGGCATAGTGACTATACGAGGTAATAAAGATCGTTTGAAAAGTAATATCCGCTAATTGTACCAGCATTTCAAACCCCGTCATATCGGCCATCTCTACATCCAGAAAAACTAGATCGGGTTGATGCATATGGATCTTTTCGATGCCTGCTGTACCACTTTCCGCCGTATCCAATACCGTCACCTCAGGTAAATATTGGTTTAGTTTGTCGGAAAGTAAATCCCGGATAAAAGGATCGTCGTCAATAATCAGGCTTTTTATCGGTGCGTTTTCCATAATAATTAATTGCCAAAGTCAGAGGATGCAGGTGTAAATATAATGCGAATAAATTAACCTTTTGATCGAGCGGCATGATCCAACGGTTGATCGAACGGTTTTTCGGACCAACTCTTCACCATAGGATAAATGGTCCTTCCATAGGATAAAAATAGCTTTCACCTCATTCCTATCCATTCTATATTGTGGTCATAATCAATACTTATTCACGCTCTTTTCAGAAAACAAGGGTGTTTTTTAGAAACTAAAAAAAATTATAACGATGAACTTTACAGCTTTTTTTATTTCCTTACTTATGGCCGCTTCTCCATTGACTTTTACTACCACATCTGAAACCACTACAACTGCAACAGTTGATGTAGTAGAAGAATCTGATTTCACAGTAGGCGTAGTCGTCTTTTACGAAGATGGTACTTCCGAATTAATTGAAGAAAAGGCAGTACCCTGCGACATGGATTTCGAAACGATAAATACAGAAGGTGAAAAAGAACCTAGTATCGAAAAACTAAATACTCTGCTAACTAAAAAAGATTTAAAAACGTACCAGGGTAAGAAAATAGCAGCCAGCCATTCATTTTTGGGTTCTACTAATTGTGGTCCTAACCAAATTGATTGGTTTTTATACAAATGTCATATCTAAAATACTCCGGCAGCCTTTCGCCAGGGGTGTTGGGATGGTGGAATTTATTGTACGTGTGCAACACCGGTTAATAGCAGCAGATATCCATGTTACGTAAATGGGTGCAATTATTTATTTATCTGGTGCAATAATGTTTAAAAAATGGTTTTATTAACATGAGTCATACCGGATTTTAAAAATTCGGTATAATTCATGTTTTTTTCTTTTTTTGCTAAATTTTCAAAAGGTTAAGCTCTTTTTTGAATCAAAAAACGACACCTTTTGATCTATTTTTTAAAGGGAATGCTGTGAATTTCAAAAAAAATTCACAGCATTCCCTTTAAAAATACCTGAAAAGGGCTGTAGCTTTTAAGCTTGATAATAGGCTTATGGTAAAGGACGCAGCCTTTTAGTTTCTCAAAAGGGTTTGCCTTTACCATAATAGTGAATGCGGATATTTTCCTAAAAAGAGAAGTCATTAACTATAAGCCCGTTGATTCTTAGCTAAAAATGGCCTATGAGGCATCTCGATCCTGCATTTAAGATAATGCGGGACGGGATGACTCATGATTACATAATCTAAATTTCCCGGCACATTTCCTTCAACCAGGCCTGTTCCTCTTCATTCAATAAAGGCGAGACCTTCTCATACACTTCCCGATGATAGGTGTTCAACCAGTCTTTTTCCTCTTCATTCAATAAAGATTCATCAACTAGATTAAGATCAATTGGGAAGAGCGTGAGCGAATCAAATGTTAAAAACTTTCCGAATTCGGTTTCAGCATCTGGAACGGTTAAGACCAGGTTTTCGATGCGGATGCCGTACTCGCCGATCTTGTAAAAACCGGGTTCGTTAGAGGTAAACATACCTACTTCGAAAGGAGTGGCTCCGCGGGAAGACAATCCTGTGATAAAGCCTTGAGGTGGCTCGTGTACATTCAGAAAAGCGCCAACGCCATGCCCTGTACCGTGTCCATAATCTAGACGATGCTTCCAGAGATACTGGCGGGCGAAAGCATCTAACTGAACGCCTTTCGTCTTTTCGGGAAAAACGGCTGTACCTAACGCAATATGTCCTTTTAGGACTAATGTGAAATTCCTTTTCTGCTCTTCCGTGGGTTTACCCATAGCCGTTGTTCGCGTAATATCCGTTGTTCCCTCATCATATTGCCCCCCGGAATCCAGCAATAGGATACCGTCTCTTTCGATCTGGGCGCAAGTTTCAGGATGTGCATGATAATGCACGATAGCCCCATTCCCTTTATATCCTACGATTGCATTAAAACTTTCTCCGTGGTAGCCGCCCTGGGCTTTTCGAAAGCTTGCCAGCTGGGCTGCCAGTTCTACCTCGGAAACGGTTCTCGATTCCAGCTCCTTATCCAACCAACGATACAATCGCGTAAGGGCCACCGCATCTTTGAGCATCGCCTTTTTGATGTTGTTCACTTCTATCTCATTCTTTACGGCCTTGAGGTATCTGGAAATGGTCTTGCCCGAGATCATGGCCGACTGAGGAATGGCATCATAAAGATGATAATTAATCGATCCCATATCAATCAGTATCCGTTTTACTTCCGGGAGGCCGTTTAGGAAAGCGGTTATCCTCTCGTAGGGCATCAGTTCGATTTGATTTTCTGCAAACCGGTTGGCTAATGGCTGCCCCACTTTTTCTTCATCGATAAACAACCAGGCTTTTTCTTTACCAATAACGGTATAGGCAATAGAAACCGGACTAAACTCTACATCATTCCCGCGGATATTGTAAATCCAGGCAATATCATCCAGGGTGGTGACTAGATGAAAATCGGCAAATTGACCTTCCATCTTTTCGCGAATCATCTGGAGCTTCTCCTTCCTGGATTTACCGGAAAAAGAAACCTCATGCTCGAATAAGGGGGTCGCAGGTAAAGCCGGTCGATCCTGCCAGATTAAATTGATCAAATCATGCTCGGTATTCAAATGCATACCATATTTAGAAAGCGTCTTTTGAATTCCATTGATTTGACTGATAGCAAATAACTGCCCGTCACAACCTACCGTAGCTCCTTCAGAAAGCTGCTGCGTGAGCCAGTCAATAAATTCAGCACGTCCCTGTGTAACCAGTTTATGTAATGCTACCTCACTTTTTACCAGTTCTTCTTCTGCCTGTAAGAAATACCGCGAGTCTGTCCACAACCCGGCATGATCATGGGTCACCACAACATCTCCTGCAGAACCTGTAAACCCGGAAATCCACTCTCTCGATTTCCAATGATCTGCCACATACTCGCTCTGGTGGGGGTCGCTGCTAGGTATAATATAGGCGTCAAGGCCTTTTTCTTTCATCTGTTCTCTTAGCGCTTCTATGCGTTGGTCAATTGTCATTTTTTAGATTTTTTGATTTAGGTCTAAAGATAGTAGAAAAGATAAACTTGGGTTGTGCAAATCAGGAATAAAATATCTCCAATTACAATGGGAAAGCATTAAACCATTTTGAAATCCTCATATGTCGAATTATCTTTATTCGATAATTTGCCGTAAACTTTTCCAAAACAGTCCGATCATGAAAAACGCCTTTTTTACCTTTCTATTACTTTGTTTATTCCAATTCATAGCTGCGCAGGATGACCCCTTATGGCTCCGCTATCCGGCGATCTCTCCTGACGGCCAAACCATTATTTTTACCTATAAGGGAGACCTCTACAAAGTAGCTAGCGAAGGAGGTTCGGCCTACCCGCTTACCCTTCATGATGCGCATGACTATATGCCCGTCTGGTCGCCTGACGGGCAATACATCGCCTTTGCTTCCAACCGGTATGGTAACTACGATGTCTTCCTCCTACCTGCGCAGGGCGGAAAAGCAATTCGTCTGACTTACCATTCGTCTTCCGACTATCCTTCAGACTTCACTACCGACGGAGAAGCAGTCCTCTTCTCCTCTAGCCGACTCGATGCGGCAGCAAATCAACAATATCCTTCGGGTGCATTATCGGAATTGTATCAGGTAAGCGTAAAAGGTGGAACTCCCAGCCAGGTACTTACCGTACCTGCTGAAAAAGCCCGCTTTAACAAAGCCGGAAACCTACTGGTTTTTCATGACCGCAAAGGCTATGAAGATGCTTTCCGAAAGCACCATACGTCATCGGTGACCCGGGATGTATGGAGTTATGACCTTGACTCGGATACCTACACTCAACTGACCACTTTTGAAGGGGAAGACCGCAATCCGGTCTTTTCACCAGACCAAAAGAACATTTACTACCTTTCCGAAACCAGTGGTTCGTTCAATGTTCATAAAATGGCGCTCAATGATAACGGAACATCCCGACAACTGACCTCTTTTCAACAGCATCCTGTTCGCTTTTTGACCGCTAGTAATGACGGGCTGCTCTGCTTTAGCTATAATGGTGAGATTTACACTCAAAAAGAAGGGGCAGAACCCCAAAAAGTGGCTATACAGATCGCAGCAGATGCCCGGTATAATGAAGAAAAGATCGTAAAAGTCAATAGCGATATCACCGAGATGGACCTGTCTCCAAATGGTAAAGAGGTGGTCTATATTGTGCGGGGAGAGGTCTTTGTCAGCTCGGTTAAAGAGGGTACCACGAAATGTATAACGAACACGCCCGAGCAAGAACGCTCTGTAAGCTTCAGCCCCGACGGGCGCTCCATCCTCTATGCCAGCGAACGAGACGGTAGCTGGAATGTCTATCAAACCAAGCTGGCCCGGGATGAAGAGGAATACTTTTTTAATTCTACGATTCTGAAAGAAGAACCCGTCATCGCCACCCCCGCCGAGGAATTTCAACCGGCCTACTCCCCTAACGGAGAAGAGGTGGCTTACCTGGAAGAACGAACCACATTAAAAGTTGTCAATCTAAAAACAAAAGAGGTGTGGGAGATCATGAGTGGCGATAAGAATTATTCGTATTCAGACGGAGATCAACACTACGCCTGGTCGCCCGACAGCAAATGGTTTCTGGTTAAATTTTATCAACCTAACCAGTGGATCAGTCAGGCCGGACTGGTAAGCGCGGAAGGCGGAAAAGAGATCATTAATCTGACCAAAAGCGGATATGGTAGCTCCAGACCAAAGTGGATGATGGACGGTAAAATGATGATGTGGTTCTCTAGTCGAGATGGTATGAAAAATCACGCGAGTTGGGGAAGCGAAAATGATGTGTACGGCATGTTCTTTACGCAGGAAGCCTATGACAAATTTACGCTCAATGAAGAGGAATACGAATTGATGAAAGAAGATGAAGAAGAGAAGGACAAGGAGAATGAAGACGATAAAAATAAAGAGCAAGAAAAGGAAGACAAAAAAGTAGACCCCATAAAAATAGAGCTGGACGGTATCGAAGACCGCAAAGTACGGCTTACCATCCACTCTTCGTTGCTCTCCGATGCCCATGTATCAGAAGATGGCGAAAAATTATACTACCTGGCTAAATTTGAAAAGGGCTACGACCTCTGGCAAACCGACCTTCGAAGTAAGGAAACCAAGATCCTCACCAAATTGAACAGCAGTAGCGGCGGTAGTATGGAAATGGATAAAGACGGAAAAAACCTCTTTATTCTGGCTGGCGGAAAGATCATGAAAATAGAAGTAAAGTCCGGCGAAAAGAAGGGCGTCAATATAAAAGGTGAAATGGTATTGAAAGAACATGTGGAGCGGGAGTATATGTTTGAGCATATCTGGCGCCAGGTGGTAAAGAAGTTTTATAAAAAAGATCTACACGAGGTGGATTGGGACTTTTACAAAAAGGAATATCAGCGATTCTTACCTCATATTAATAATAATCACGACTTTGCAGAGATGCTGAGCGAGATGCTAGGTGAACTGAACGCCTCGCATACAGGGGCGCGGTACCGCCCTTCGAATCCAAATGGAGACCAAACGGCAGCTTTAGGTTTGTTTTATGATTACGACTACAAAGGATCAGGTTTGAAGGTTGCCGAGGTTATGGAGAAAAGCCCGGTAGATAAAGAGGGTTCCAAAATACAAGCGGGAATAGTCATCGAAAAAATAGATGGCGAAGTCCTGGATCAACAAACCAACGTATTCCGCCTACTAAACCGGAAGGCCGGCAAAAACACCTTACTTTCTCTTGTTGATCCCGCTTCGGGTGAGCGTTGGGAAGAGACGGTAAAGCCCATTAGCATGGGGCAAGAATACCAGTTGCGTTATAAGCGATGGGTAGAAAACTGTAGAAAGATCGTAGAGGAAGCTTCGGACGGAACCATCGGTTATGTGCATGTCCGGGGTATGAATGACGGTAGTTTCCGGACGGTTTACGAAGAGGTGCTCGGCAGAAATGCCAACAAAAAAGCGTTGGTAGTCGATACCCGCTTCAATGGGGGCGGCTGGTTGCACGACGACCTGGCGACTTTTCTGGACGGTAAGGAGTATATTACCTTTATGCCCCGGGGACAAAATCTGGGCGCAGAGCCTCAATTCAAGTGGAAGCGTCCGTCTATCGTAGTGATGGGAGAAGGCAATTACTCCGATGCACATATGTTTCCATTTACTTACAAAGAACTAGGCATTGGCAAGTTGCTAGGGATGCCTGTCCCCGGCACCGGTACAGCAGTCTGGTGGGAGCGGTTACAGGATCGATCACTTGTTTTTGGTATTCCGCAGGTGGGTATGGTCACTAATGATGGAGAGTATCTTGAAAATAATCAGCTGGAGCCGGATATCAAAGTTATGAATGAACCCGGGAAAGTGAGCAAAGGTAAAGATCAGCAATTGGAGAAGGCGGTGGAAGAGTTGAGAAAGGTAATCCGACCTTAAGAGGATAAACAGGAATGATTTCAATCTGGCATTAAAGGTAATGTGAGCAGTGATGACTTAATTTTTTTTCCCAAATTGATGACTTCCTAAGTTTTTAGGGTACTAATAAGGTGAATGTTAACCATTGAATCAACATAAAACAATTTGATTATGAAGTATCTGTTTGGAATTTTCGTTGCCACACTGCTTGCTACCCATTTATTAAGTGCTAAAGATGATTTAACCTTAAAGTTAGAAGCACTTGCTGAATTGATCAAAGAGGTTCAGGTCAAGGACGATTATTATCGGCAATCCTTGTCTTGGTCTCCCGAAAAACCTTTCCGGGTAAATTTAGAAGTAACAGAGGTCGATAAAAATGGGAAAACCAAAAAAATGGGGTATCAATTCAATCTTGGTCTACTAGACCCCAATCTTATCCGGTGGGAAGATGGTAAGGATAAGATACAAGTCATTCTTCGTTCGGGCCAATCATCTGTTGTGAAAGCATTGGAAAATGACGCCTTTAAGGGGTTTGAAAAGGAAGCGGTTATTCTGGCCGATGGCATAGATAATGCACGTGCTTTGCAAGATTTACTCCGGGAGATCATTCCAATGGCTAGTGAACAGTGGAAGAAAAGTGCTGTAATGCCTACTACTTTTGAGGCGTTTAAATCATGGATGGCTAAAAAAGTGATGATGGCCAAAATCGGAGAAGAAACGGTTACCCAAAAGTGGGAAGCCCATCCAGAACATCCTTGTCGGTTTTCACTTCAACAAGCTGTTGATGGCAAGGGAGATAATTTTCTCTTTGAATGGAATATGGCAGATATAAATATTTCTACCATCGATGTGGGAATAAAGAAAAAAGAAGTATTCATCCAAATGAAAACGGTGGACAATGAAAAGTTTCTCCGATTGGAAAAGAACGGCTCGATTAAAAACTATCAAAATGAACTGTTCCTCTATACTTCTGAAGTTGATGATGCACAGATGCTGTCACAGGCACTGAGAGAATTAGCTCGATTTGCAACGGAAGAACAACAAAACTATCTGCCAACTTATTCCAGCAAACAAGAGGCGTTAAAGGATTTAAGAACTCTTCTAACAAGTTTCAAAAGTGGGGATAACGATATAAATCAGCAAATCGAAGGTGATTGTCTCCTCTCTTACCAGTTATTAGTTAATGATGGGAAAAAAACGGAAGCCCTTCAGTATGATTTTTATCTAGGCGACTTACAGCTTGGTCAAATGGAAATTGTGGTGAAAGGTACGGATGTATTTGTGGAAGCTTCGATACGAAATAAAGAGAAACTGATTGCGGTAATGGAAAACGGAGAACAAGCCAATTATGACGATAAACTGATCTTTTTGGTAGCCGATATTCCAACTGCAAAAGCGGTCAAAAATTGTCTGAACTACCTTGCCGATACATGCCCTAGAGAATTCCCAGCCAAAGATTGGACTTGGTTGAAGCAAGCTGTTGAAACAGGGCCTCAACGATTAGAAGGGGTATCTCAACAAATTTCACTGATGGAAAATGATCCCTGTAAGTGGAGGCTGACCATAAAGGAGGTCAGTAGTAAAAAATCCCAAGAAGAAACCTTTGAGTTTAACTTATATGATCTCAACGATCGAAGCGTAGAGTTGGAAGTAAAAGGAAAGGATGTTTTCATTAATGTAACCACAAAAAATAAAGACGAGATTATTAAGCACTTCACAGATAATAATGAAAAGCTGGGGTATGAGAATGAACTCTTTTTTGTTATCCAAGATATCCAAACGGCAAAGACTGTCATTACAACATTGTCAGAATTGATGGAGGGGTGTGAACAGTAGTGGAATTAAAATCTTAGGGGCTCCCTAGCCTTTACTGGCTTATTTTCTGGTGATTTGACGGAAAATGGTACAAGATTGACGGAAAAGATCACTTCCTTTTTTCTGATTTTAAATTCAATCTTTTGTCATTAAAAATCAAATTATTATGAAAAAATTATGTACACTTTTTTTACCTTATTTCTTTTTATCGGAGTTGCTGGGCTTAATGCTCAGGTACAACTAGGAAAAATCATTTTTGGGACTGCAGACCTGGACAGAACGGGCAGTGATGTAGCCCTTTCGGCTGATGGCAGTCGTTTTGCCGTAGGTTCTTCAGCTTTTGATGATAACTTCAGGGGACGCGTTCAGGTTTTCGAATGGAACGGTAGTACGATGATGTGGGAGCAGATTGGATCAGACCTGGATAACAGCGGGATTAATACTTCTTCTTTTGGCTCCACACTTTCAATGTCTGATGATGGTAACCGGGTGGCTGTAGGCGCGTCAAGTAGTAGTAATCTGAGCATGACCGAAGGATTAGTACGGGTTTTTGAATGGGATGCCAATACCCAAGACTGGATTCAATTGGGTGCAGACTTTTACGGAGAATTTCTGGATCAAATAGGCGGAGCAGTTTCTCTATCAGGAGATGGGAAACGGCTGGCTATTGGTAATGATGCCAACAATTTGGGGCCTGGAAGCGAACCAGGGAGTGCTCCCGGAGAAGTTTTGGTTTATGAATACAACGAAAACAGTACTAGCTGGGAATTGATGGGGGCGGTTATCACTGGATTGGAGGCATTTGATGATTTCGGAGGTTCTGTAGCCTTATCAGGTGATGGAAGCCGCGTAGTTGCCTCTGGTAGTTTTTATCAAATGGGAGAAGGTGTTGTACAGGTTTATGAATGGGATGAAGGCGATGAAGCTTGGGAGCGGGTAGGTCCTGTGAATATTGTCTCAGGTTTGGAACCGGGCAGTGAAGCAGGATGGGAGTTAGATATTTCTGCTGATGGAAACCGGATCGCCTCATCCAGAGATTTGGACTTATTACCCAATTTGGGAAGGGTTCAGGTCTTTGAATGGTCAAATAATGCCTGGACCCAAGTAGGTGCAGATATGGCCGGACCTCCATCTACAGGTTTATCTACCTACGGGTATGATCTTTCCATGTCTGCTGATGGTAATCGAGTGGCGTTTAGTGGAGCAGCTACGCCAGACTTTGAATTTGGAGCCGTAGTTACCTATAGCTGGAATGGAACGACTCAAGATTGGGAGCAGTTGGGTGATATTATCGGACCTCCTCCAGTATCTCCAGGAGAATTAGTTTATGATTATGGTGATGGCTCTGTTGATCTCTCTGCAAATGGAGGCCGATTAGCGATCGGAGGGGGGTATGACACAGCAACTGAGTCAGAAGTTGGTCTAGCCCATGTTTTCGGCCTAACGTCTATTGCCTCCACCACCAATCCTATCCTGGAACAACTGGCGATCTATCCGAATCCAAGTTCGGGTTTAGTACAAATAAAGGGAGTACAACCAGTAAATATTCGTATAGTAGATTATTTAGGGCGTGTAGTTTTCTTTGAGGGAAACCCAGATAATCAAGTCGATATTTCCAACTTACCTGCTGGTATTTATACCTTAATTGCAGAGTTCGCAGATGGTCAGTTAGCAGGAAGCAAATTGATTAAAGAGTAATTAGCGCATAATCAATCTATCTTTTTGAATGGGGCCTATGAAGTTTTGATCTTCATAGGCCCCGCTCAATATAAAAATTCAACTAAGCGGCAAATCAAAATTGCTTGTATAATAATTTGTTTGCCTTACTACTTAAGTATTTTTTGAAATTTTTAATGTTGAAAATATAGATAAATAAGTGTAGATTTGGAAAATAGTGTATATTGAAAAATTTAATTTTATGAAATCCTTTTTACCCCTTATTCTGTTTTTTCTACTCTTTTCCTTTTCCGTTGCTGCGCAATACGGTCTCAATTCATTAGGCCTCGGAGCCATTGACTATGTTGAAGTTTCCGATGATCCCGACGGTTTTCTTGATGCTGGCAATGGATTTACCTTTGAAGCCTGGATCCTAAACCTGGGTGGCCCCTCCAATCAGAAAGTAGCGGGCAAACTGGTCAATGATTTTCAAAATGGTTTCATTTATGGCATCGAGAATTATCAAGTGAACTTTGAAGTATTTGACCAAAATGGTACCAATACGAACCTCCTTGCCGATTCGGTTTCAGGAATCGGGTGGACGCACGTGGCCGGAAGCTACGAAGTGGGAGGCATGTTGACCATCTTCATCAATGGAGAAAAAGTGGGAGAAACAGCGGCCTCCGCTACCCCTGTCGATTTTAATCTCAACCCTTTTCGGATCGGTATTGCTCCTTGGGATGTCAATGCACTTGGTTTTTCGGGATATATCGACGAAGTCCGCTATTGGCAGGCCGTTTTGGATGAAGCTACGATCCGTTCCTGGATGCATAAAGACGTTACTCCTGATCATCCGGATTACAACCTTTTGGGCCTGTATCACAAATACAATGAAGCAGAAGGCCCTACTGTAGCTGATGAAACCGATAATGAAAACGATGGTGTACTGAGCAGTAGTGAAATCGTTTTTGAAGACATTTTCTTACCCTTTAAAGGAGTATCCAGTCTGCTGGATAATGACGTGCAGGGAATCTGGAATGCGAAAACAGCAGGTAATTCGGATATTATGTCCGTCACCGGTTTCTTTTTTGATCCTTTGGAGCTTGAAGTTTCTGTCCTGTTTGGCCATTCTGATGGTGACTATAGCTTTGATACTGATACACCTGGGGACTATGACCGGTCTTTATCCAGGATCTGGCAAACCATCACCCAGGGAGAATTACTTGTTGAAGTATCTTTTGACCTTAGCCCTGTAGATATGTCTCAGGTAACGGAAGTGGTGTTATTATCAAGTCAGGATGAAGATTTTTCTGATGCCGATGTAGTTGATGGCGAGCTAAATGGGAATACCTTTACGGTAGAGGAGTTTATCCTCGAAGAGGAAATCTATTATACGCTCGGATTCAAGACGACCATTTCTAGCACCCAAAACATCGACCAGAAAGATCTGGGGATGAAGGTTTTTCCAAATCCTTTCCAAACTCAAACAACCCTGGGGTTTGATCTGCCTGAAGCCGGCCATGTTGTTTTGACTATTTTCGATCAAAAAGGGCAATTAGTCCGCGTTTTGTATGAAGGCTATTTGGGAGCCGGTGATCATCAATGGCAATGGGATGGAACGGATAGTAATGGAAAGAATTTGCCTGCCGGAGTATATCAGGTGCAGGTGAAAATGGAGGATGGAGTGGTGAATCAGAAGGTGGTGCTGCAGTAACAACCTAGTTTTGATTTATAAGGTATCAGTCCTTCAGACTGAATTTTATATTGAGTGTCTGGTCCTCTTGTCTTCTTGCTAAATAATATTTGATTTTTAAGATAAAATACTTATTTTTCAGATTGTATTCAGAAATTATTATAATATTTTATAAATTTAATCTGGAAGATTTGTGATAAATAGGATAATATTTCAAAAAATAAAAGAAGATCTTTTTAAGGGGAAAGCTATCATCTTAGTTGGGCCGAGGCAAGTAGGGAAGACGACTCTATTGAGAGGCTTAGAGCAAGAATATTCCGATTCGTTATTTCTAGATTGTGATGAACCAGATATCCGTAATATTTTAGAAAATACGACTTCTACTCAGTTAAAACAATTGCTGGGAGAGGCTAGATTAGTGATTATAGATGAAGCACAACGAGTTAGAAATATTGGATTAACACTGAAACTCATAATCGACCAACTGAAAGATGTACAATTAATTGCCTCGGGCTCTTCTTCTTTAGAACTTGCCAATCAAATTAATGAACCCCTTACCGGCCGAAAATTTGAATATTTTCTTTATCCCCTTAGTCTGGAGGAATTACATAATCACCATAGCTTTTTAGAAGAAAACAGGCTACTAACTACTAGATTGGTATACGGGCTATATCCTGATATTGTCAATCAACAACAAAATGTAGAGCGCTTACTGATAACACTAACCTCCGGTTATTTGTACAAAGACGTATTTAATTACCAAGAGATTCGGAAGCCTGAGTTATTGCCCAATCTGCTGGAAGCTTTGGCGCGTCAGCTGGGCAGTGAAGTCTCCTATAACGAACTTGCTCAATTATTGGGCACGGATCAATCAACTATTCAGCGTTATATTGATCTTTTGGAGAAGTCCTTTGTCATATTCAGATTGAGATCCTTCAGTCGAAATCTAAGAAATGAGCTAAAAAAAAGCAGGAAGATTTATTTTTATGATAATGGAATTCGCAATGCCTTGATCAACAATTTTCAAAATTTTGATAATCGACTGGATAAGGGAGCTTTGTGGGAAAACTTTCTAATTGTAGAGCGTCTTAAGAATCTATCTTACCACCAAATTCATATGAACAAATATTTCTGGCGAACCCAACAAAAGCAAGAAATTGATTATATCGAAGATAGAAACGGTAAGTTGTATGCCTATGAATTTAAGTGGAACCCTAAGAAAAAGGCAAAAATATCGGCCACCTTCACAAAAAACTATCGAGTGGAGCAGACCATGATCGTTAACCGCGATAACTACATGGAGTTTTTAAAAGTAAACGGTAAAAGAAAGGTGAATAGTTAACCATTGTACTTCCCTGAAATAGGTTTCTCGCAAAGACGCCAAGATCGCAAAGAAGATAAGGGGGGTATTTAATTATCCAGTCTCTGGTCCTCTTGTTGTCTGGTCCTCCTGTCTTCCGGTTTCCCCCATTTCCAATCTTCCTTCATTGGGTTCCAAAAATGCATTTGTTCTTACTAAAGCTTGTAATAGTTCATTAAAATCACTGGTGGGTAACAGGTGAGAAAATTGATGGGCTTGATCCAGCATTTTGATATAAGAACCGGGCAATTGTTTTCGGGTTAATTTTCTAAGCGCTAATAAATAATCTTCTCTGTAAACGGTGGGAATAATAATCCTGGTCGTTTTAGCTTTTACCAGTTCTGCATTCATCATAATTCGGGCGATCCGGCCATTTCCATCTTCAAAAGGATGAATTTCACTAATTAGAAACATCATAAAAATGGCTTTTGCCAAGGGGTGCTCCAGGGCATTATAAGGTTCAAAACCTTTTTGGAGGGTCCCTCTTACCAGACCGGGTTCAACAAAAGTGGTATTTCCTGCCCGGTTGGCTTTTTGTTTAAACTTCCCGGGTGATTTATCAGGTCTTCCTCGCATGATAATAGCATGGCGAGATTGCAATAAATCAATTAAATGCTCAGAATTTTCAGCAGTTTTTTCCATTTCAAAACGACTACTTACAATCTCATAGGTGCCTTTTATATCATGGGTGTCTCCAGTACGATTTTCAATGAATTCGCCATCAAAAACAATTCGTTTAGCTTCTTCTATCTCAAATTCAGTGCCTTCTATATAGTTTGAAAAATAGGCTTCAAAAAAGGCAAAGTTTTCAAATCCTTTGTTTGAGGAAGATTTTTCTAAACGGGCGGGAAAACGTTTTGCCTCCAAGGCGGCAAACAATGTCCAAAATAACTCAACCCGATAGCTGTCATATGGGATTCCTAAAGCAGTAGCAATAGCCAAAGGCGATTTTAATACTTTGCTGGATTTAGTGGCTAATAACGCCCCTATAATTTGATTCAGCTTTTCAAATGATTTCTCAAAACCAAAAGAGACAGCTGCCATTTTGGCTTCCTCTCTAAAGTTATTCAATCCCTTTTCGCCCTCCACTCTTAATATATCTATTAGTCGTTGTTCGATCACCTCCTTTTCCACCGTTCTTTTTTCTCCATCTGTTCCTTTCCTTGAAGGCTGTAAATTCTCCAGACATGCTCTTTCAAAGGAGGATAAGTACAATTCTCCATCCAGGCGACGATCTTTCGGACCTGGCTCGGGTCCCTTTACAAACCTTAGCCGAAGGTGCAAAAAATCAATATTTTTTGTGTAAGAATAGGTTAAGTATAGATTTCCGTTAGGACTTGGTTTTAATTCCAGGGCACTGCGGTGGCTCAATATTGACTTAGGGTATAGTCTTCCTAAAATCAGGAATAAATTTCTGTTCAAAATTTTCTCAGGGGCATCTGTTAAATTTGCCGTATACACCTTGGGAAGTAGCTTTCGAATAGTTCCCGAATCTAGTAATTCACCAATTTGCCTTGATAGCTGGCTATCTGAAGAGGAAAAGATAATTTCTGGTAAATTCGATATTTGCATACTGCTTAAATTTTTTCTATTAACAAGCTTTCAGATTATGAATTTATCAAATTTTTTCTATCTACAGATGTTTTTTATCAAATTTTTTCTATTAAGACACCTTTGTGACATCACTCCGCCCTGTAGTGGTGTCGTCACTAATTTTAGTAGAAAGTAGAAAGTGGAATTTTAGGATGGCTCAATAAACGGTACCATCTTCATTGGTCAGGAGACCTACGTTTTACCGTATCGGTGCAGAGCCCGCTCACGTTCTGGTTGTCCGGTCCTCTGGTTCTCTGGTTGTCTGGTCCTCCTGTCCTCTGGTCTTCCGGATGTAGCGGATCTTCGCGGATTGTCTATTCCTAATTTATAATTCACTACCAACAGCTCACTGTTTACCGTTTACTGTTCACATATATCAAGTTACTCCATCTTCCTTTCCTCACTAATATACCCAATCCCCAACTCCTCCAACTCATTCAAAATAGGTTCATACACCTCTTTGTCTAAAGGCAAAATAACGCCTCGGGTCTTTATGTCACCATTAAGGATCAATTTAGCGCCGATGGCGGCAGGCAGGCCTACCGTCCGGGAGATGGCGGTGTGCCGGTTGTCCAACCCTTTTGATACCAGGTAAGAAGTGTGTTCATACAACTGCCCCTTCAGTTTATATTCCTGCCGTTCATAGAAGACGATCATATCGGTATCATCTTCTTTAAATTTCCATTTATCTAGGAACAGGTCTAATAAAATCTCTGCGGGGGTTCCATTTTTTCTGGTGATGGGACGGTCAGAAAGTAAATCTGTCCATAGGATTCGTTGGAAAAGCTCACTGTCCTGAGTGGTGTTTAGGCTTTTGGCCAACTGCTCTTCGAGTGTTTCGGTAGTATTATCGGGCAGATAGGCAGCTACCCATTGGCGGTAAGTCATGTTTTCACTACCTTCAATGTGGTAATTGTCTGCGGTAAGGCCGGTTTGTATCAAGGCATTCCACCCTTCGCAAAATCCGGGGAAGCGCAGGGTAGCGCGGATCAAGGTTGGAATATTGTCCAGCTTATACTTTTTGCGATAGAGGATAGAATCCCGATTGGCGTAGGCTTCGAATTGACCATGACCGGGGATATTTATCAGGTGGGGATCTGCAAATAATTTATGATAGGAAATGCATCGCAGTTGATGATCATGGTAATAAACAGCGCCGCTATTTCCCGCCAGAATGACATTCATCGGACTCCAGGTAAATTTATAGCCCCATGGATTATCGTTGCTTTCCGGTGCAATCAGGCTTCCGCAAAAGGAATAAAACGACCGTAATTCGCCTCCCTTTGCTTTAATTTTATCGACCGACCGCATGCCGCTCATATGATCAATTCCTGGGTCGGCTCCCAGCTCGTTTAAAAAAGTCAGCCCTCTTCTGTGTGCTTCCTCGTCCAGTTCGTACATTTCATCGGCGGTGTAGGAGGCTGTAACGACATGAGCATTATGTCGCAGAGCGATCTTGGCGGCGGCGGCATGCATGCCAGGCGGTAACAAAGAGATAACCATGTCTGCATCTTTGATATACCGCTCCATAAGGGCATCATCATAACAATCAAAATACACCGCCTTCCCTCTGGGGTGTCCGCCAAATTTTTGGGTGGCGGTGTCTACGTCAATATCGCCAACGATTACGTTCCAGGCGTATTTTTCTGAATGTTGAAGCATGTACGTGATCAGGTCGGTAGCTGATCTTCCTGCTCCGCAGATTAGGATGTTCTTCATTTAATTTTTCCTGTTTTAACTGTCTTGGTCCTGAGGTATTAACCAGCCTTCCCCGGCAAATAGTGTTTCTACGTCTTGTTTAAATCGTACGGTATCAAAGTTCTTTACGCCGGCGTCTTCGTACTGCTCAATTCGGTCGACAAATGCCATGGCGATCATCTTTGGAATGTCTTCCAGAGGTGCTTTTTCTACCTCTTCGTACTTGAGTTTAGCATTGATGTAAAGCTCTTTTTTACGAGATTTGTATTCCATCCCCTCTTCGTGGATTTTATTGGTGGGGCGGACAGCTACGGTTACAAAACGGATGGCTTTGATGCCTGTGCCGTAGTCGGAGAGGGTAATGTGGTGTTTGAGGACCTCCTCAACTGCATAAGTAGAATATGTTTTTTCAGCTATTTCATGCCAAAAAATACATCCAAACCATATCGGAGAGAATTCTTCAAATTTTGTGCTCATTAATCGTCTCTTTTGTTGCCCGGCGGGCGGATTAGAGGAATTTTTCTATTTATATTTTCTGGCAGCAATGCGTAATGGTAGATTTTCAATTTTTCTTGTTTTAAGCATTCTTGAAAAGTACCCTCAAATTCAATAATATACTCCAGATTTTCAGCTGGCAATCCAAGAGGATATCTACCACCTTGCCCTTTTTTTGTTACGCCATATTTCCATATTTCGCCAGGATTAAGAAAAATTTCGGTATTATTTTTACAGCTGAAACAAGGGAAAAAAGTCGGTTTTTTTGCTCTCAAAACATACTGTTCGGCTTCATTTAATTCGTCTAACTCCCGTTGGAGTTTTTCCTTACGCCAGGGAGCAATTTCCGGTTCATCACCTTTCCAAATTAGGAAATCTTTAGAAGACATCCAAATGAATAAACAGCTAGCAAAAACAAGAATAATAAAGAATAATTTCAAACCAAGATGCTTTGGTTTGGTTATTCGATCTTTAGTTTGTTTTGAAGTTTCTTTAATAAATCCAAGCATACCTAGTATTTAATACAAATCCTGTAAATAGAGCTTAGCCCTAACTGCCATCAATGTGACCTTTAGGTTGAACAGTTCCAAAAAGAAGTATGTAAGAAGTATGGTTGGAGTAACTGAGGCAAATATAAAACTTTTCTTATTATCTTGCTTATTCAATCCTTAACCCAAGGCGTTATCACATGCATATCAATGAAAAGACACAACATATCGACTTAAATAACCTGATCCTGGTTTCTAGGGGAGACTCGGAAAAGATGGAAAAGTATTTGCGCCAATTTCAAGCATTAACCCCCGAAAGGAGTCAAAATCTTAGAAAGAATTTGGAAAGCAGGAACCGGAAAATGGTTCGACAGACTTTACATCAAATGAGTCCGCAACTTCAATTCTTCGGAATCCCCGATGTACTCGACCCCATTCGTCGGCTGGAGCAGGAATACCAGACTATTCCATTTGAAGAGTTGGAAGATATGGTCTATGATATTGAACTGAAAATTAATGCTGCAAAGCAGGAAGTTGACGGGATTTTGGAAAAGTATTTTGAATAGAAAATTCTATTGATTTTTAGACTTAATTAATTTTTCATGATCAAAAGAACGATTCTCTACTTTATATTCTTAGCTTTTTGTTTAACCTCTTCTTTCGGACAAGACAGCCTGAGGGTTGATTCTCTTCGTAACGTTTGGAAAGACCAAGCCCGCGAAGATAGTGTTAGACTAAAAGCGCTGAGTGAATTGAACCAGATTTATTATGTTCCTAAAAATCTGGATTCTGCTATTATTATTGCTCAGACGATCATTGACCTGGCCAAAGCAAAAAAATTACCCAAATTTTTAGGAGAGGCTTATGGTAAAATGGGTATTGCCAAACACTATTCGGGGCAGCCAGAAGCAGCGCTTCCGGATTTTGACCTATCGAAGAAATACTTCCTTAACGAGGGTAATATAAAAGGAGCTGCGGGCACTTTAATCAATAAGGGAAACGCGTTAAGCTTGCTTGGAAGAAAGGACGATGCCATTGCTGCTTACAAAGAAGGAATAGCTCTATGTGACTCTATCGGCGAATTGGAATATAAGACCAACGGTACGATCAACCTCGGCGTTATCTATCTCAAACAGGGAAAGGATAAAGAAGCCCTGATATATTTTAATGAAGCCTTAGAGTTACTAAAGAATCTGGATAATAAAACTGCAGAAGCCGGAATATTGGTAAATATTGGAATTACCCAACGCAACCAGGGAAATTATGATGAGGCAATTGCATCGTTTACCAAAAGTATGCATATCGCAGAAGCCAATAATTTGCCGGAAATATTAATTTTCGATTATTCTAAACTGGGAGTTATTGCCACCATGCTCGATGAACCGGAGCAAGCATTAGACTATGTCGAAAAAGGTATTGCTCAATCAGAGGCTATGAGCGCCAATCGGTTAATGCCAGAACTATTAAATACCAAGGGAGTAGCCCTGGGCATGTTGGGCAGGAAAGAAGAATCGCTGGTTGCTTATCAAAAAAGTGCTGAAATCGCCGAAAAGACCGGCGAGGCTGCCCAATATGGCAAATCCATGGGAAATATTGGCGCCTACTACAACAAAAATGGAGACCACCAAAAGGCGATCGGAATCTTTGAAAAAGCCCTGGAAGTAGCTAAGAAAATTGAAGATATTGACCAGCAAATTGTCCATTATGCCAACCTTGGGAATGCTTATCATAGTCTTGGAAAGTTCAATCGAGCACTGGAATTTAAATTAAAAGCTTTTGAATTAACCAAACCCCTGGATATCCTGACCAATGATATGGAAATTTCCAAAAGCCTTCATGAAACCTATGCAGCCCTTGGCCAGTCAGACAAGGCTTTAGAGATGCTGGAACTCCATCTCGCTTGTCGAGACAGTGTCAACAGAGAAGAAAACAAGAAAGCCTTGTATGTGCAAGAGTATAAGTACGAATCGGAAAAAGAAGCTGCCCTGGCGGAGCAACGGTTCAATAATGAATTAAAAATAGAAGCCCAAAAACAAAAGACGCAGCAGGTGATTATTGCTGCGGTAGCCATAGGACTTCTCCTTGCCATTGCTTTATCTATTCTACTTTTTAATCGGTTAAAACTCACCCGCCAACAAAAGGAAGCGATTGCCTTGGCTAAGGAGAAAGCAGAAGAATCTGAGCGATTCAAACAACAGTTTCTCGCCAATATGAGCCATGAGATCCGAACGCCTATGCATGCTGTTTCGGGCATGGTGAAAATATTAAGGCGTTCGGAACACTTGCCCGAACAAGAGCCTTATTTACAGGCCATGCAGACCAGCTCCGATAACCTCCTGGTTATCTTGAATGACGTTTTGGATATGTCAAAAATAGAAGCAGGAAAAATAGAGATAGAACATGTTCCGATGGCTGTTACGGAAGTGGTTGATAATGTGGTAAGCCTTCTAAAATATAAGGCTGAAGATAAAGGCCTGCGCTTAACGAGTGAAATTGAAGCAGATGTTCCCCCGCTAGTGATGGGCGACCCGGCACGAATTAGCCAGATCCTCACCAATTTAATGGGTAATGCCATCAAATTTACGGAAAAAGGAAGCGTCGAGATAACGCTTTCAAAAATCGGTGATCAGTTGCGATTTGCGATAAAAGATACCGGAATTGGAATTCCAAAAGATAAGCTAACGACTATTTTCAGTTCGTTTGAGCAAGTAAAAAACAGTCAACACTCAACTATAGGGGGGACCGGATTGGGATTGAGCATTTCCCGACAACTAGTCGAACTTATGGGTGGAAAGATCTGGGCAGAAAGTGAAGCAGGGAAAGGTAGTGTTTTCTTTGTGGAAATCCCATTGATAGTAGCGGATACAGAGGCAGCAGGTAAAGGCTTAATGACGAGAGACGACATTAAACAAATGGCTACTACTTTACAAGGTATCAAAATCTTACTAGCTGAAGACAATGACTTCAATCAGATGATTGCCCAAGACGACTTAGCTTATTTTATAAAGGATGTGAGTGTAGAAATTTGTGAAAATGGGAAATTAGCGTTGGAGCAATATGAAACAAATGGTTATGACTTAATTCTAATGGATGTGCAAATGCCAGAGATGGATGGCTTTGAAGCGACCCGTGCGATCAGGAAGTTAGAACGTGAAATGGGCAAAAAGCATATCCCCATCATTGCGATGACTGCCAGTTTATTGAGTTCGGAAATAGACGCTTGTTACGAAGCCGGTATGGATAGTTATATTCCCAAGCCATATAAGGCAGATGAATTGATTGGAACGATTTATCGGGAATATCGGAAAAGGAAATAATTAGCATGAGTCATCCGTCCCGCATTAACTTAAATGCGGGATCGAGATGCCTCATGGGCCATTTTTAGCTAAGAATCAACGGGCTTATAGTTAATGACTTCTCTTTTTAGGAAAATATCCGCATTCACTATTATGGTAAAGGCAAACCCTTTTGAGAAACTAAAAGGCTGCGTCCTTTACCATAAGCCTATTATCAAGCTTAAAAGCTACAGCCCTTTTCAGGTATTTTTAAAGGGAATGCTGTGAATTTTTTTTGAAATTCACAGCATTCCCTTTAAAAAATAGATCAAAAGGTGTCGTTTTTTGATTCAAAAAAGAGCTTAACCTTTTGAAAATTAAGCAAAAAAGGAAAAAAACATGAATTATACCGGATTTTAAAAATTCGGGATGACTCATGTTTACTGTTTACTTCACAACAACAATCTGCTCTGCATAGATCAGGTAATCCAACTCGTCAAATACTTGCAGGTGATAGGTGCCGGTATTGAGGGTTGAGAGATCGATCCGGTCCTGGAAAAAGGTTGTCGGTGATACCACTTGCCGTTCAATTTTGTTACGGCCCAATTGGTCTGAAATCCTCACCTTATAACCTTTGGCATCGAAGTTATTCATTTCCAGCATAATAAAGTCAGTGCTCGGGTTCGGAAAAACCGATGCTGAAGGCTCGTCCGGAGCTTCTTGCCTGTCTATATCGAGGGTGATACTGGTACCGTTGGCGAATGCATAGTCTCCGGGCAGGATAGGTTCGGCATTGAGGAAGCCCAGTCCGTTGTTTGCGCCTAAAAGTGTTTTGGTATAATGCGGGTATTCTTCCCAATCCGCGTCAGGAGTAGGGCGCCACAATAGCAAAATACTATCTTCCGTCATCGCAGCAAGATCATAGTCGAAATCATTGGGAGAACTGCCGTTGTACTGGAACCGGAAATTCCCTAAAAATCCTTCCGGGAAATCACCATTGATCGACCAGTAATGGGTAGAAGATATCCGATACTGGTCAGGGTTTGGCACTTCATCGGGGGCCGTCCAGTGGTGTACAATGTTGAACATAGCCGAATCGGGTAATTCTAGTACTTCCAATTTAAACATATCGGTAAGGCCTACATTGAGGTTTCCGGGTTCATAGACCTTGTAATGCTCCTGGAAGCGCCCCATATTTAATTTTTGATTGAAATTCATGACCTGAGCGACCGGTTCAAAAGGCAAGGTAAAAGATGCTTGAGAAAATTCATCGGAAGCCATGAAGTCGTAGGTATGGGGAACCCAGTTTTCATCGAAAAAGGTTATTTCCATGGGTACATTGGTGTGTAGGTGTGGAGCTTCCAGCACTCGTTGCTGTACTTCAAAATCTACTTGGTAGTCATTTCCTACCGGCATGATATCGATATATTCAAATTCAAAATTGGAATAGCCGGGACTGTAAATCCAATCATCGAAAAAAGAAGTCATATCTATTCCTGTAGCAGTACTCAGATGATCTCTGAATTGAGCGGCATTGATGGCGTCGTAGGTATAGGTATTCAGCATAGAGGTCATTCCTGATGAAAACAGGGAATCCCCCAGGTAGCTGCGTAGGTTATGCATCATAGAAGCTCCTTTGTTGTAGGTATGGGTACCATAAGTGTTTTCGTAAGGGAGGCCAGAGAGTGGCAAATAATCGCCATCGTCGATATGGGCGAAATTCATGACTTCATAAAAATTATCTTTAACCTGGTCTAGAAAAGCCTCCTTTCCAAAGGTGTATTCTGTAAATAAGTGGGCCCCGTACTCGGCATTTCCTTCTTTGATCCACATATCAGCTGGTGAGCTAAGGGTAGTGATATTTCCCCACCAGTGGTGCGCCAATTCGTGGGCCATCAGGCGGTTTTGACCAAAGGTAGGGTTACCGCCCTGGATGATAAAATCCGGATAGGCGATCAGCGTAGAGTGCTCCATTGCTCCTACGGGCGTCATGACAAAGCCGACTTTTTCCCAGACATAGGGGCCAAACCAGAATTCAAAAGCGTCGATGGCATCGCCGAGGTATTCGAAGGCCCCTTTTAGTTCAGTCGTATCTCCTAACTTTCCGACGAGTTCTATGGGTACTTCTCCATAGACTCCTTCATGGGTTTGGTGGACGACGCCATAATTAGCTGCAGCTACTCCCACCAGGTAGGTAGGTAGTGGTTGGACCATGCTGTAGCTTCTGAGGAAAGTGTCAGAGGCCACTTCTTCTTCTCCCAGGAAGGTACCAATGGCATAGCCTCTGCGGGGGCCTGCTGAGGTAATATTGATGTCATAAGTAGATCGTTCTACGAAATTATCGAAGCAGGGAAACCAGCCGCGGCCATAGTTATAAGGATTGGCCCCCAGGCCGATACCCAGATTGTAAACGATGCCATCGTCAAAGTCCATACCTCCGAAACCTGATTGCGCAACAACCGGTTGTCCTTGATAGCTAATAGTTATGGTTGAGGTATCTCCAATGTTGAGGGTATTGAGGTCAACGGTTACGAAATTACCATCGTAAGTGAAAGGAAGTTGATTGCCATTGCTGCCTACTGAATCTACATCAAGTTCTAACAAATCGAGAACAATTTCTTCAATACCATCCACTTTTGGGGTAAAGGTAATTTGGCAATTCCCTTTGATCGTTTGTCCTGAAAAGTTGGTTACATCAAGGTCAATTGCATAGTGAAGAATATCAATACTATCACTGTGGCTATTGGTTTGAAGCATGCGTTGTTCTTCTTCCGCCGAGAGGGGTTGTTGAATCACTTTATTTTTGGTATATCTACAGCCGTGCAGCTCAAAGTCGATATAGCGCGGCTGGGCAACCATTTTCTGTGGGAGCAGAAAGCCTGAAATACAAAGAATTAAGATGAAGTAGTAGATTTTCGAAGCCATAAAAGCATTATTTCAGATTAGAGAAAATGAAAAGTAGAATTTAATTAATGATGAAAATTAAATAAATATAGAAGGTTTTTCAAATAAAGATCTTTTCTAAATTAGTCTAAAATGTACATTTTTATTGATTTACAAAGGCGGGTATACAAATTAAACAGATGTTTTTTCTAAAGTTTCATTCCCAAAAAAAGAATAAATTCCCTTTCTTTGCAGAAATTTATCTAACGAAAACCATAAAAGACAATGGGTGATCAAATTCCAAATGCAGGCCGTAAAGGATGGTGTCTTGGCTATTTCATTATTTTCTTTTTGCTTTTCATTATTCTATGGGCCTACATCTACTACCATTCTCAAAACGGGATATAATAGATTGGCCCGGCTCTTCTTTCTGGATCAGTCCTTTGGATTAAAGATATATTGATAGACCAAAACGAAGAACATCGAAAAGACGAAAGAAAGACCGGTGCGCAAAAGAATAGTGCCAATATAAACGAATGTAAAAGCCTCTACAGAAAAATAGAAAAACAGATGCAACAGCATCAGTATACTCGAGTACCTCAAGAACCAACCGATACCAAAACGGTATTTGGTAGGGCTCTGGTTGATATTATACCCACCTCTTGGTTCAAGAAATGTTAAGATATAGGGTCGAAGGAAGGCAGTAAAAACGCAGGCACTGGCATGGATACCCAATGAATCATAAAAGGCGTCGATCACGATTCCCAAGGCGAAGCCCAGAAAGATAACCAGAACGTTTGCGGTGCGTAGGGGGAGCAATAAGATAAAAATCGGGTAGATGATAACAAAAACATGCTTAAGTACGGGGGCTTGAAAATAGATTTGCTTGAGTACTAATACCTGAATAGCTACCAGCCCAATAAAACGAACGATATTTTTGAGGATCAAGCTATTCATTTGTTGGCCTCCTCTTCCAGCTTTTCCCTTTCTTCTCTAAAAAGGTTCTTAACGACATATCCAAATTGGGCTGCATTGAGATCGTTTATGAGCTTTACTTGTATTGTTAAAAAAGAGCTTCCTTTTTCGATAGTAAAATCATTGATCGTTCCGATCATTAATCCGGCAGGAAAATGGGTAGAGAACCCGCTAGTGACCACGGTATCTCCCACCTCCACCTCTGCGATTTTGGGAACTTGGGTAAGTTGCATGACCCGAGGGTCTTGCTCTTGCCAGGTTAGCGTTCCGAAATGACCGGTTTTTTTGAGGGAGGCACTAAGTCGGAATTGCCGGTGCAAAGGAGACATGACGGTTGAAAAATGTTGGCTGACATCTTTGACGATACCCAGGATACCCGTTTTACCGATGACTCCCATTCTGGGAGCTACACCATGCATTTTTCCTTTGTTCAGCGTGATAAAGTTATTGTTGCGGTTGATCGAATTATTAATAACTCTTGCTTCAATGTATTGGTATTGCTGTTCGAGGAAAGCACTTTTTGCGGTGTCAATTTTGACACGTTGATCAAATTTGGAATAATCGAGAAGGGCTCTTAATTCTGCGTTCTCGGCCATCAGACTATCTCTAACATCTCCTAATTTCATGAAGCCTATCGTATTTTTATACTGTTCATAGATATTCCCGGTCACCAGGTTTGCTGAGTGAACATAAATTTCATTTTGTTTTTGGTTAAACCGGACGATCAGAAAAAAGCAAACGATTTCCAAAAACAAAAATGAGGCAAACCTCCCGTATTTTAAGAACAGTAGAATCAGGTTACGCATAAGGTTCAAATACTTATGAGATAGAGGCAAAAAATAAATAGGTATAAAACCTGTGCGGGCGTTATTTGCTAAGTAATTGATCACCTGCAAATTGTACAACAAAAAAATCTGATCTTCCTAAGATTTTATAGTTAAATTATTGCCTTACTATTTTAGCCAAGCTTAACAAAATTTTATTGAGAAACTACCAAAATTAAACACTCTTTCTGTCAATCAGGAAGGAGTATTTCTCGGTATTTTTAAGAGCTATTCCGGTACCTTTCACAACGGCGCGCAAGGGGTCGTCAGCGATATGGACATCGAGTTTGGTTTTGGCAGCGATGCGTTTATCTAGGCCGCGAAGAAGAGCTCCTCCTCCAGTCAAATAGAGCCCGATCTTATAAATATCAGAGGCTAATTCCGGCGGAGTGGTTTCTAGCGCTTTTAGAATGGATTCTTCTACTTTTGCAATGGATTTGTCCAAAGAATGAGCAATTTCCTGGTAAGAGATGATAATCTGTTTGGGAATGCCCGTCATCAGATCCCGGCCGTTGACCGCATAATCCTCCGGCGGATCATCTAATTCTGGTAAAGCTGACCCAACGTTAATCTTGATCTTTTCTGCTGTCCGTTCACCGATTAGGATATTGTGCTGTCGCTTCATGTAGTTGACAATATCATTCGTAAACTCGTCACCAGCAATGCGGATCGACTGGTCGCAAACAATACCCGAAAGTGCTATAACGGCAATTTCTGTCGTCCCTCCTCCAATATCGATGATCATATTCCCGACGGGCTCTTCTACATCAAGGCCAATACCTAAGGCGGCAGCCATGGGCTCATGTATCAAATAAGTTTCCTTAGAGTCGACGTGGTCGGCTGAATCAAAAACGGCACGCTTTTCCACTTCGGTAATGCCCGAAGGAATACAGATCACCATCTTTAAATGGGTAAAAAACCTTCGGCGATTGCCCGCCATTTTGATCAATCCCTCAATCATGCTCTCCGCCGCCTGAAAATCAGCAATAACCCCATCTTTTAAAGGACGAATGGTTTTTATATTCTCGTGGGTCTTTTCGTGCATCTGCATGGCTTTATTCCCCACGGCAATGGTTTCTCCTGATTTGCGATCGATGGCAACAATAGATGGCTCGTCAACAACCACTTTCCCGTCTTGGATGATAAGCGTGTTTGCCGTCCCTAAATCAATAGCTAATTCTTGTCTGAAAAAGTTAAACAACTCTTTTAAATTTTAAACCACTATCAAGCAGTGGTAAAGATATAAATGGTTTTAATATTCCAATACCTTAATCTTATGCAAAAGAACATAAAAATTAATTAAAATTAAAAATAATTTTTATTGTCTTGCATAAGCTTCAAAGTATTTGCATTCTTCTATTACTTCCAGGTAAAAGTCGGTTTCTTTATAACGCTGTAAAAATATTTCCTGGTAATCCCGGAATTTTTCCGGTAAAACAGGTATTTTATTCGAACCGGGCCGGTAATCCGCACCTTTGCTGTTAAAATACATTTTTTGCCGACAACGGGCGGCCATAAAAGTAGCCTTAGCTGCTAATTCGGGGTTTTTTCCTTCCGCCAGTTCTCTGGAAAGGGCAAAATAACCAAGGGCCTTATTTAGTCGTTTCTGTTCTTTATTCCCTAGTTTTGCTTCGACATGGGGATATATGTTTTTTTCGTTTCGATAACCCCAACTGGCCCCGCTACGGAAAAAATCCATAATTTTCCATGAATAACCGTAATAAGACATATTGTAATAGGCCAATCCTAGTTCGTAGTAATATTGCGCTCCATTTTGTTGATCTGCCTTTGCCAGGTACTCCAGCTCAATGAGCCTGTCCAACAGTTCAACTCGATTGTAATCCGAAGTGTCTGTCACCACCGGGCAATGGACACAGTCATTTATGGATTCTTTGAAAGGATCAAACAAGCCATATTGATTCCGTTCTGTCCTTGGGATGTTTTTCATGGTTTCGAGGGCGGCTTCCAGTTTCTCTTCCCCCAACAATTTTACTCCTTTCAACAGATAAAGATCATTCAAAATATTCTGATCATTTTCATCCGTCAAAAACTGTTCCTCTAATTTGGTCGGGGTTTCTTTATTGCCGATCTCAATCAAATTATCAAGGATCTCCAGATCAGGATTGTAGGAAAGGTCTTTTAAAGTGTTCTTCATTTTGAACGCTTTTCCTACCGCACCGGTAGATACATAAAGGGAGTGAAGTTTATCGGCAAGAAAATCGGGAAAATCAGGATATTTGCTATAATAAGGGTTGTCTCTCATGATCTCGTACACCCTCCTTTCCACAGAATCGGTAACGGTATTAAAATCTGCAATCTCTAACACCAATTCAAAAACATCGAGCTGTTCTTTATAAAGCGCTTTTTGAACCTGATCATCGAGCTGTTCAAATGTTTTGCCTGCAGTGTAAAAATCTCCCGCCAGCAGGGCGAGATAACCTTGTGTGATCTTCCAAAGGTTTAGGTTTGCTACTTTTTTCTCATTTATACATTTTAAAACAAACTCCCGGACTTCGATAAGCATGTCTCCCGCATTTGAGCGCGGGATACTGTGATATTTTAGGTTTTCTTTCTGGCGATCATTGAAAGAAGTACCCAAAAAATCCTGCTCCAGGGCCATGATCTCCCGGTAAAGGAGGGATTCCATGAAAGGACTTTTCGGATCCAACTCATAAATCTTTTTCATCTCCTCTATAGGTTTTCCGAATCTGGAGTTGGCTCTCATAGCAAATAGGGAAATGCGCTCTTCATCATTTTCACACTTTAAATAACATGCTTTCCATTCTTCGTCGGTTTTGACAAAAAAACTTCGGAGGGCGGAAGTCCGGCAGCTCTCGCAATGAAGAAAAACCAAGTTATACAAATAAGCGGATTCAGCCCGTTGCTTTAATTTCTGCAAAGCACCGGCTTTGTGACCAAGTATCCAATAATAAACCAGAGAGGGCTTCCTGCGATCTATTTTGGGGAGTAGAAAGTCAAACAACTCTAACACCTGCTGATAATCTTTTTTATAATGAGCTAACCTAATCATCTGGTATGCTATGCGCAGCCGAACGTAATGAGCATTAGTTTTTCGAAACAGCTTATTTCCGTAATCGATCAACGATTGCATCGTCTCGTGGTCTCTTTCAGGCGGGTCCCAGCCTCTTAACGCTGCGACATGCGGTTCGCATTGCTTGGCGAAGATGAGATAATCGATAACCTCCAGGCATTTTTGACCTTCAAGAAAATCGGCAAAAGTGTTGTATTTAAGCCGGGTACTGATAGGAATATTTTTTGACTGAACGGCGGTACGAAGTAATTTGAGATCCCCCACAGATGTTTGATAAATAACTACTTCCAGGTCTTCGATTTCGACCAGATCGCAAAACCGCTCTTTCCATTCTTTCAGATTGGCATTCTTTTTAAAATTAGTGTTGGGATCGAAATGGATGCGAAAATATAGTTGAAAGGCCCTGAAAAATTCGCTGAGTGACTTATCAGGGATCATCAGGCCGGGATTTAAAAAAGTATATCCTTTAAAACTGGTATCATAGGGCACACACCCCCGTGAAAAATTGGTGGGAGCCAGTAGTAAAAAAAAAATGAGGCTACCTTTAAGGAGTAGTAAAAATCTGTTGTATATGTTGTAATTCGGTCGATGCATGTTTGATGGTTGTTGTTGAATCGAGGTGGTACCAACACAGTCGCATTGGATAACGGGGTATTTCCTGGGCCAGTAGTTTGGCTGTTTGGACAATGGTTTCACGTTTGCTCTCTTCGATACGTATCCGATCGTTGGCATATAGGTAGTGCCCGTTGACATAAGTGCTTTGGACAACCTTTAGCCAGTTCCCTTCCATCTGTTTGAACCTGGAAGTATCCGATAATGCCGCCAGTACCGGCTCATTCAGCAGTTTGAGCATTTTTTGATCCCGAAATACGACACCCCAGGAAAAGACCGGGAGGACGATATCCAGTTTCAAAGGATAGAATTCGAAGTTAAGGAAATATTTTTGGGCTGTCGAAAAATCGAGGATAGAATTTTCAGTTTTCGGATCGGCTAGTTGTCCGGTATTGTAAACCATGAGCATTCCGCGATCAACGGGGGGCACGCCTGTCTTTTCGGCATATTTGACCTGATGCAGCCGTATAGTGGCTGAAAGAAGAATTGATTCGGGCTCCAGCTTTTTTCTTAATAGGTTTAAAAAACTAAAATAGGAAAGCTGAGTAGCTACAGACCAGTCGCAATCTATTTGTATCTCCCGGATGGGTTGGGTATCGGGGTACAGGGCTTTTATTTTGTTAAAGATATTACTGGCCAGCTCCTCCAGATGACCGGCCTTATTATTTATTTCGCTAAAAGTTCTGTTGGTGATAAAAACTGTGGGAATGCAGTTGAATAAAGTGATCTTGCTGGTATCTTTCCAGTTGATCATGGCCACCGGAAGGGCTTGTTGGCTTTGTTCGTCCCAATCGACGTCAAAAAACCGGACAAAAAGGTCAGAAACATTGAGTTGCTTGAGGTGGTTGATCTCTATGGAGCTCAGTTTAAAAGAGGTTTTCCAGTAATAGTAGCCTGACGAGATGGTTCTCTGCTTGGGCTGGCCGGAACAGCTAAAGGCGAAGAAAGCTAGGAACAAAGCGAGATATTTTACCATTTGGAGTACTTTATTAAAACAATCCTTCCTTGATGAGGTCGTGAATATGAATCATGCCCACATAGCGCTCATTATCCATAACCACAAGCTGAGTGATACTATTATTGCGCATCAGTTCAAGCGCTTTGACTGCGAGGGCCTTGGCAGGAATAGTTTTGGGGTTAGCGGTCATTATGTCTTTAGCTTGCAATTCATTCATGTTTGCTGCCCGGTTAAGCATTCTCCTCAAATCTCCATCTGTAATAATCCCGATAACTTGTCCGGCATGATCGGTGACAGCCGTTGCACCCAGTCGTTTTGAAGTCATCTCCATGATGACGGCAGAAATGGTGGCATCGAGGCGAACAATTGGGCACTCATGCTGAGGGTATAGATCTGCTACGGTCAGATAAAGTTGTTTGCCGAGCGTTCCGCCAGGGTGAAACTGGGCAAAATCTCTGGGGGTAAACCCTCTGAGTGCTAAAAGAGCGGTAGCAAAAGCATCCCCCATAGCAATCTGAGCGGTAGTACTGGCGGTGGGGGCCAGGTTGTTGGGGTCCGCTTCTTTGGAGACGGGGGTATGGAGTACGAAATTGGCGTGTTTGCCTAAAAACGAATTTCTATTACTGACCATTCCGATCAGCGTATTCCCCAGATTTTTCAGCAAAGGGACAAGTACTTTAATTTCAGGCGTTTCTCCGCTTTTAGAAATACAGAGGACCATATCCTGGGGCAGGATGATCCCAAGATCTCCATGGATGGCATCTGCCGCGTGCATAAAAACCGAAGGTGTTCCGGTAGAATTGAGCGTAGCAACGATCTTTTGACCGATAATCGCACTTTTTCCGATGCCCGTGATGATGAGTTTCCCTTGAGACTGAAAGACCACCTCCACAGCCCTGCAAAATTCCTGATCAATACATGCTGACAGATTCGCTATCGTCTCCTTTTCAATCTGGATCGTTTTACGAGCCGTCTCTGAAATTAATTTTTCAAAATTCACTTTTATTTATTAATTTTAACTGCTCAGTTATTGAACCTTCCTAAGCCGTTTTTCACAATGAATTGATTCCAGACCTAAGTAAATCACTTATTTTTAGTGAAAAAATTTGGTTTTCAGCTTTTTAAGTTTTTGATAATCAATTTTTTGGATATATTAGATTAACAAAAAAACAATATACATTAATGTTGGCATATTGTAGTTTAATACGGTCTTATTTTTGTATATTGGAAGGCCCTATTTTGACACAAAAAATGCTAACGATATTTTGAGCCCCTTTTTGATTGCGTACTATTAGATAGTCAACCCCGAAAATCTCAAACGATCCCGAAAACAAAGTTGAGTTTAATCCGTTTATTCAGCCTAAAATGCACCTAAGGTATTAGAGGTGGCTAATTTGGCTAAAAATAGGTGTTTTTTTAAAGAACAAAGAATTGTACAGATGATTGCGACGAAAAATCCCTTAAAGGAATCCTTAAAGAATTATTTTGGATTTGATAGCTTCAAAGGAAATCAGAAAGCTATTATAGAAAGTGTATTAGATGGTAATGATACGTTTGTAATTATGCCTACCGGAGGAGGGAAGTCCCTCTGTTATCAGTTGCCTGCCTTATTGCTGGAAGGTACGGCTATTATTATTTCTCCGCTTATCGCCTTGATGAAAAATCAAGTTGATTCGATCCGGGGGTATAGTCAAAATGACGAGGTAGCGCACTTCCTGAACTCCTCACTCACCAAAGCGCAAATGAAGCGCGTAAAGGAAGACATAACTGCGGGAAAGACCAAGTTACTTTTCATTGCCCCGGAGACGTTAACTAAAGACGAAAATGTAGAATTTTTCAAACAAGTCAACCTCTCTTTTGTCGCCGTCGATGAGGCACATTGTATTTCAGAATGGGGACATGATTTCCGGCCCGAGTATCGCCGTATTCGGACAATGATTGATTCGATCAATAAAGAAATACCCATTATTGCTCTGACGGCTACCGCTACGCCTAAAGTCCGTACCGATATCGTGAAGAATTTGGATATGAATGGCGAGAATTGCTTTATTTCTTCTTTTAATAGAGACAATCTATATTATGACGTCCGCCCAAAGAATGGAAAGGATCAAACGATTAAAAATATCGTGCAGATCGTTAAAGGGATGAACGGCCAGTCCGGAATTGTCTACGTTCAAAGCCGAAAATCAGCAGAAGAAATCGCCAAAGTGTTGCAGGTCAACGATGTAAAAGCAGCTCCTTACCATGCAGGACTCGATGCTAAAACACGATCCAGAACACAGGACGATTTCCTGATGGAAGAAGTGGATGTTATCTGCGCAACTATTGCTTTCGGAATGGGAATTGACAAGCCAGACGTTCGTTTTGTAATCCACTATGATATTCCGAAGAGTATTGAAAATTACTACCAGGAGACTGGAAGAGCTGGTCGTGACGGCCTCGAGGGTAGATGTGTTGCCTTTTATTCTCATAAAGATATCCTCCGGTTAGAGAAATTCCTACGAGACAAGCCAGTCGCAGAGCGTGAAATGGGCGCTCAATTGATGCAAGAGGTCATCGCCTATGCCGAGACGACTTCCTGCCGTCGCCGCTTTTTGCTCCACTATTTTGGAGAAGATTTTGATGATTCGAACTGTAACGATATGTGCGACAATTGCCGCCATCCTAAAGAAAAAGTAGAGGTCAGCGAGGAAATGAGTATTGCCCTTAAGTCTGTTGACAAACTTAATGAAAATTATGTCATCAAGACCATGGTTGATTTTATTATGGGGAAGGGAACAAAGGAAATGAAGGACTATGGATTTACAAAATACGATCTTTACGGCTTAGGTAAAGACCAGGATGAGACCTTCTGGAATTCCATCTATCAGCATGCCATTCTAAATGGTTACCTGTACAAAGAGATCGAAAATTACGGTCTGCTTAAATTAACGGACAAGGGGAAAATGTTTATCGCCAAACCCCAATCAATAAGTATCCCTATTAATCACAATTATAATGAATTAGCGGTCAATGATGATTCAAGTAATGGCAGAACAGCTGTGCTGGATAAGACACTGATCAAATTGTTGAAAGACCTTCGTCGATCTATTGCCAAGAAAAAGAATATTCCTCCTTTTGTCATCTTTCAAGACCCCTCTCTTGAGGATATGGCTACCCAGTACCCGATTTCAATGAAAGATATGACAAAGATCTCCGGGGTAGGTCAAGGAAAGGCAACCCGGTATGGAAAGCCCTTTATTGAATTAATTCATAACTACGTTGAAGAAAATGATATTGACCGGCCTACTGACTTTGTAGTAAAGCAAGTAGCGAATAAATCAAAAGTAAAGGTTAATATTATCCAGGCTATTGACCGGAAAATACCGCTTAATGACATCGCCTCTTCCAACAATTTGTCTATGGAAGACCTCATGAGCGAATTAGACGCTATCGTTGTGTCAGGTACAAAAGTAGATATCAATTACTACATCGATGAGGTAGTTGATGAATACTCTCGTGAAGACATTTACGAATACTTCATGGACGCGGAGACAGACGCTGTAGATGAAGCTTTCCAGGAACTACAAGAAGAAGACATAACACTTGAAGAAATTCAGCTGGTGAGAATCAAATTCTTGTCAGAAATGGCGAACTAGTCGATTTGAATATCCAAATAATAAATGGTCCCAACCTCAATTTGTTGGGTAAACGAGAAGTAGACATCTATGGCGATGTACCGTTTGAAGATTTTTTTGAAATACTTCAGAGGCGGTTCTCTGCCGTTAAGCTTCACTATTTTCAATCCAATTCAGAAGGAGCATTAATCGATAAATTGCACGAAGTGGGATTTACTTTCGACGGTATTATCTTTAATGGAGGAGCATACACGCATACCTCTATTGCTATTGCAGATGCTATTGCGGCGATCACAACCCCTGTCGTCGAGGTGCATATTTCCAATATTTACGCAAGAGAGGATTTTCGGCGGCATTCGTATGCTGCGCGAAATTGTGTTGGCGTTATTACTGGTTTGGGGTTGGAAGGCTATGCGTTGGGTATTGATTTTTTACTAAAACGACAAGTCTAGCGGTCTTAGTCGTTTTCGTTTTCCTAATTTATGGGTCTTTTGCTTGAAAATCTGCCGGATAAGAAATCCGGTGGCTACAGAGCCTCCTGATATTATAGCTGCACTCCACTTTAGTTCTCCCCCGGCTAGAGCATCAGCAACAGAAAAAATCCCCCATCCAAAACCAAACGAATATAATCCTATACTAATTGCCTGTGAGGGCCCATCGCCTCCAAAAGTACGGACCTGTGTGATATCATCAATTTTCACCAATCCCTCTTCCACTAGCATGATCTGATCTTCAACCAGGATATCTTTAATTGGCCGGGTATACCAATGCTCTCCTATTCGGAAGGTCAATTCTTCACCAATGTAAAACCGGTTGGTCTTAAGGTTGTAACTACGTTCCAGCTGTATAAAGCGCTGCGCTACCAAGTTGTTTGCCAAGCCTAAAAACGCTGCTGTAATAACGATATACCAAAAAAGCCGACTGCTCATCAATGAGGTTTAAGTTTTTCGAAAAGATGGATGATTAAAGGTAAGGTAAATATTTGATACGGTGTTACCCATCCGGCACTTCCTGGTATATCGTTCTTATTTCTTTTTAGAAAAGCTAAAATATTACCTTTTTGACCACTTAAAATGTGGGTTAATCTTCATCATCATTGTCGTCCTCGTCATCATCATCTTCTTCCCCCTCTAAATCATCACTTACTAAATTACCTTCTTCATCAAATATCAGCTCTTTGTTTCCCTCATCAGCTTTTAAGTCGATGTCGTAAAAAACGCCTTCTCCGTTAGTAATTTTTTCTACCTCCAAAATAGGGCTGCCTTCGTAACTTTCGGAAAGGTAGGTTCGGATGATCAATGGTAAATCTTCTTCCAGGATCTCCACTTCAGACATCACCATATTTCCGCTGGCATCATAGACAACAGCACGCTCGAGACCATTTTCTTTGTACACCGCTTCGTATTTTTCGCCTTTCATGTACCACTTCATATCTTTCACCTCTTTATTACTTCGCTCGAAAGCTTCTTTTACCGGCGCTGGAACAGATGAGGAATCCGTACCTTCACTATCCGGAGAGCAAGCTACTATCAAGCCGAAAAGTGATACCATTATTAAAAAAAACAGATTTTTCATGTTTGATTGATTTTTGTTAAAAAATGGGTTTCAATAAGATACTTCAAAGTTAAGAAGGAATTCTGTAGCAATGTTGAAGTCCTTTTGGTTAATTATTGAGAACAGCTACATTTCCCCATGCTGAAAGCGAATCTCTATTTGATGCTCCTGTTTTTCTATTTTGTACTGGATAGGCCAACCATACTGCTCACAAATAGATTTGACAATAGCTAATCCCAATCCCAACGAATTAGAATCATCGGTTCCCTTTTTGAAGCGTTCGAAAAATTGTTCTGCAGTAATATTGGTAGTTTTTCCGGAATTGGAAATAAGGAGATGGTATTCGCTGAGCATAATACGTATAAAACCATTACCCTGGTTATGCCGGACAGCATTTCGAAGCAAATTGGAAATCAATAGTTCCGCCAGGTGAGGATTAGCTTTTATAGCAACCTCTTTTTCTGCTTTCATTTCTACCTTTAGCTGCTTCGCTTCAATGAAGTCTGCGAATAATTCCAATTGGTTCTGGATCATCTGATCCAGGCGAACAGGTTCTACCTTTTCAAATTGTTGGTTTTCAATTTTAGTCAGCAATAACAATGTTTTATTCAACCGTTTCAATCGTTGTAAGGCGTTGGTTGCGCTTTGCACCAAAAGGGCTTGTTCGTTTGTTAACTGCGGAGTCTGTAAGATTTCGTCTAGTTTCGCCTGGATGATCGCCAGAGGGGTCTGCATTTCATGAGATGCATTTTCGGAAAAGGCTTTGAGGGTGTGATAATCCGTCTGCACCTTCCGGGTTAAGGAAGCTAAAACCTCATTTAACTCCTGGAACTCATCAATATTGGAAGGTTGCAAATCCAATATTTTTTGATCAGTAATCGTGAAGTTTTTTAACCGTGTTAAATTTGAATAAAACGGCTGCCATAGCTTTTTGGAAATGCGCCGGTTTATTCCTACCAAACCAACTAATAATAACACCAATACTCCAACGAGTGCTATTCCGATAATGCTCAGGAAATCTTCCCTTTCCAATGCCAATTGTCGAAGCTTGATTTGGTAGCTTGTTGAGTCAATTGTTGTGATAGCTTCCAACTCAATGTAGGGTTCTTCCTCCTGCTCAATAGGATCAAAAAGAGAGACCGTTTTGAAGAAAAGGGTATCTTTTGGAGTATCCGATAATGGATTGATTTCGATAATGGGGGAAATACTTGACACCTCTTCCCCTTTTTTAAGTTTCTGAATGATCTGCTCTTTGTCAAGCAATAACTGCTCCCTGATTTCTTCTTTTACGAATTGGTTTAGCAGAATAAACAAAAGGACTCCTGCCAGCACCACCAGTATAGATGCCATTAATAAATAGAGGCGGGATGTTTTTTGCAGAAGTTTCATTGATCAGTAAATTTATACCCCAGCCCATAGACCGATTGCAGGTAATCCTTTCCGCACCCATGGCCTATTTTTTTTACGTAAGTTCTTAATATGCGAGTATAAGAAGTCAAAATTGTCGGCGGTCTCTATGTAGTCGCCCCACAAATGCAATGCAATAGCTTCTTTAGTAAGCACGCGGTTTTTATTGACCACCAGGTAGAGCAATAGATCAAATTCTTTCCTGGTTAAAGCAATTTGCTTTCCATTCACCCATACCTGTAGTCCTTCCGGATCAATCTCGATCTCATTAAAACAGATGTGCTGATTTCCGTTCAGTTGCCGTCTTCTGAAGATGGCATTGACACGAGCATGGAGTTCAGGCAGGTGAAAGGGTTTTGTCAGGTAATCATCGGCTCCCCATTCCAGCCCTTTTATTTTATCGTCCAGCGCATCTTTGGCCGAAATGATTAATACACCAGTAGCCGGATTAATTTCCTTCAGGTTTTTCAACAATTCGAGTCCGTTACCATCCGGCAGCATGATATCTAATACCATCACATCATAATCGTATAAGCTGATTTTTTCAAAAGCCAGCTGAAAGTGATCTGCTACCTCACAGGTATAGCCCTTTTCAGACAAAAACTGTTGGATAGATGTTAGTAGTTCGCTTTCGTCTTCGACGATTAAAATTTTCATGGAATAAAGGTAGGGAGAAAAGTTGGAGAGAATTTGGAGGTTTTTTCTTGTAAGATTAACCTTGGTAAATCCTGGAAATTAAAAGAAAAATAAATTAATTTTATCTTGCTTTTCCGAGCTTAAAAGTGGGACGAGATGATCCGCATGATTCCTATGTAATTAATATTTATGTAATTTTCATTTCAGCAAAAAAATCAACCAAAGCAGTTATGACTGATTCTGTAAAGCAAATTCTACCACTAGTTTTTGGCATTACTTCCTTATTGCTTTCGGTCGCCTCTTTTGCCCAACAGCTGTTAATTCCTTTCCTCGATAATGGCCAATACGGCCTGGCGGATCAAAATGGCAACCTGGTCATTGAAGCTAGTTACGACGCTGCTTTTGCCTATGATGAAGAAGTTATTCTTGTAGAAAAAGGAGGCCTTTGGGGATTGATCAATTCGAAAGGAGAGATGCTTATATCGCCCAGGCTTTCAGCCAACCCCACTTTCGGCAGAAAAGCATTTCCAACAGTTCAATATGCTTTCAAGGACTATTCCTTTCCAGTAGAAGATCGGACAGCTCTGCCAAGGTTATATAAGTTACATGATCCGTCTGAAAATACATATTACTATGTTCATCCGGATTATCCGCAAACTAATCCGCAACCCTTTTTAGAGGTGACTAGCGTGCAGAAAGGAAAAAGACTTTCCATTGACAGGAATGATCCTAAAAAAGGATTCATAGTCGTGGCTACTTCCGATAGAAAGATCAACTTTATAAATTCCACAGGTCAGCCCTTGTTCGATCAAGGCGTTTACGGTGGCAATGCTATTTCTCCTCGTCTGGTAGCTGTTGATAATGGAGAAGGCAAATTGGCGCTCTTCAATGATAGCGCTAACCAACTGACTGATTATCTATACGATAAGGTAACTTCTGCTCCCAACCCTGATTATGCAATCGTCACTACGCAACTAGCCGAAGATAAAACATTCCGGGATGCCTATGCCCTTATTCGACATGATGGTAGGATACTTTTTGAAAATGCCTATAAAATCCATCCGGTAAAAGAAGGATTATTTATTAAAATGAATAGAAACAAAGGGCGCTTTTATAACTATAATGGAGATCAAATACTTGCTGAAGAATTTACCCAGTTTCAGTCATTTCTCTATGGAAAGATCATGTTTTGCACAGACGCTTCAGGCGGAGTCATGAATGATAATTACGAAAAGATATTTGAGTTGCCTAATGTAAGATATATAACCATCATCATGGATAATCCCAGACATTACAAAATCAGCTCCAGTTTAAATGGTAAGCCTGTCTATGGCATAGTAGATAGCCTTGGACAAATCGTCGTAGAACCTATCTATAAAACCATCAGTTTTCCTCAAAAATGTGGTCAATTGATAAAAGTTAAAAAGAATAATTTACATGGAGTACTGGACCTTAAAGGGAATCTGGTGGTACCCATAGCATATGATTTCGTAAATGTCAACTGCTTGAAATCTGAAATCAGGGCTTCAAAAGAGAATCAAATCTTCGCCTTTTCTTTAGAGGGAGAAAGAATCGAGGATTTTCAATTTGAAAAATTTCCTTTAAGGGAAGGCCGGGAAAAAGGGAAAAGTATTTTAAAAGATCGACTGGGAAATGCTTATTCGGAACCGATCTATCGTCAGATTTTCTCCAATAAAGATCCTATTGAAAACCGGCTGGTTTATTTTGGTCGTAAAGCAGACCGGTCCAGTTTATATGCAGATGTCTTTAATGATAAGGGCCAGCAACTGTCAAAGCCCGGATACGGATTGCCAGAAAATTATCTCACCAGTAAAACTGGTGAAAACGGATGCCTCCCTTTGGTAAATAAAACAGATGTAGAAAATAATAAATCGCCCTATCGTACCGGATTGATCAATTTCGATGGCGAATGGGTAATTGAACCGGATGTGCAACAAATCAAAATGATCGGGAAAAAATTACTTTTTGTCGTTAATGACAAAACCAGATCAAAGTCTTTGTATGACCGTTATGGTAACAAATTGTCAGATAAACCATATGATTTTATCGAATACAACCCGAAAAATGAAATTCTAAACGATCGAATTTCAGTGGGATATTTGACAAATGAAGAACAATACCTGAATTACCTGGTCGAACTTTATCAGGTTGACCTAAATGATCTGAAGAAAATGTCTGCAAAACTGGAAAACAGGGTTGCTCCAAAATTACTCAAGGGGTATATTAATACAAAAGGTGAAGAAGTGATTGAAGTAAAATACACCGAAGCAGCTCCTTTCCGGCACAACTATACCACAGTAACCGGGGTCGATAAAAATGGGGATATATATTCCGCCCTGATTGACAAGCAAGGTAATACCCTACTGAATACTTCCTATGAGCAAATGAGCATTTTTTCAAAAGATACCACTTTATTACGAGTTCGAGAAAATGAAAAGTTTGGTATTATCAACTGGAATGGGGAAGTATTACTGAATCCTGAATATGAAAAAATAAATTTGACTGAAATACCCGGGATTTTCGAAATTGTAGCCTATTCCCAAACCTATCTGTTAAGAGAAAACGGAAATAAAACTATGGTCGGACCTGAGGGAAACCTTGAAATACAAAGGTTGGAAAAAGGCTACTTTTACACTTCTATATCAGGAAGAGACGATAGCGGTCAATCCCGAACGTTTATTCACATTTTTAATGAGGACGGTCAATATGTAGGAGATTATACCGGCTACAAGATCAGTAAAAAGTTTCTTGATCAGCAATTACCGAAGGGGTTTATCGCTCTGCAGAAAGGCAAGAACGGACTCCCTTTTGTCTTAAATCTACAAAGTGGTATGGAATTCAGAAAATAGTCAACAAGCCGTAGACCGAACACGACCAAGCCTACAACCGTTTCATTTATGTATCAACAACTCATAGATGAACAGATTTCAAGAAGCGTGGAACAAAATGCTGGATAAGCTAGACGGATGGCTAAACGATTTAGTCGTTATGCTACCCAACCTGATCATTGCTGCAATTGTAATGATTATATCTATTTTTTTATCCAGATACGTAAATAAATATGCCCGAAAGATCATTGAGCAAATCACTTCCAACCGGACGGTTAGCAATGTGTTATCTAGCGTTGCTACGGCCATTTTCCTCATTCTGATGCTATTCATGGTGTTGGGCATCCTGAACCTCGACAAGGCCCTTACCTCTTTATTGGCCGGTGCCGGTGTAGTGGGTTTGGCGATAGGTTTGGCCCTCCAGGATCCATTGGTCAATCTGTTTTCCGGCGTAATGATGTCGGTAAGAGTGCTCTTCAAAGTAGGCGACCTGGTCGAAACAAATGGCTACTTTGGACGAATCCGGCAGATTGATTTACGATCAACTATTCTCAAAACACCTTCAGGCGAGTTAGTTACCATTCCCAACAAAAAAGTTTTACAAGATCCCTTGACTAATTACACGATAGAAGGGAAGAGAAGGGTGACGGTTGAATGCGGAATATCTTATGGTGAAGATCTGAAAACCGTTAAGGATTTGGTGTTGGAAGCTATGAAAAATGTTTCCAATAATGATGGTGACCAGGTTGAGTTTTATTACACCGAATTTGATAATAGCTCTATCATTTTTATGGTTCGTTTTTGGAGATATGCCGATGCCCAAAGTTCTATGCTGGAGGCCAAAAGTGAAGCTATGATGGCGATCAAAACCATTTTTGACGAAAACGATATTACTATTCCTTTCCCAATTCGGACATTGGATTTTGGTATTAAAGGCGGTGAGCGACTCGATGAAATGTTAGGGTCAGAAAAATTTTCGGTTGAACAGCATCCCAGTAATAATCGTTAGTAAATAACACTTGCCTTTTTAGATAAGCATAAATTCACGTTTTAAACCGATATTGATAGATGGAAATGAAGACCACGCCTTGGTTACGCATAAAAAATAAAATAAAATCACTCTTATCAAAAGAGTCTGCCAAAGGATTACTACTATTTTTAGGAGCAATTTCGGCCCTCGTTTGGGCCAACACCCCCTGGCATGAAAGCTACCATCATCTTTGGGAAAATTATCTGGAGATCAGTTTAGGCGACCTTCATTTTAAACAAAATCTTCATCATGTTATCAATGATGGTTTGATGGCAATTTTTTTCTTTTTAGTAGGACTGGAAATTAAGCGGGAAGTGATGGTAGGGGAGCTTTCCAGCATAAAAAAAGCATCTTTACCAATCTTATGTGCTATCGGCGGTATGCTCTTCCCGGCCTTGATCTACTTTGCGATGAATACTTCTGGCGAAACCGCTACAGGCTGGGGTATCCCTATGGCTACGGATATTGCTTTTGTTCTGGTAATCCTGACGTTATTGGGCAGAAGAGTGCCATTGGCGCTCAAAGTATTTGTAACGGCCCTCGCAGTAGTAGATGATCTCGGTGCCGTCTTAGTCATCGCCTTCTTTTACACCGATGAGATCATCTGGAGTAGTCTGTATATTGCTTTTGCAGTGTTTTTATTATTAATGGGGGCTAATAGATTGGGCATACGGAATCCGTGGTTTTATGGACTGATTGGTATGGTGGGAGTTTGGCTCGGTTTTTTACAGTCTGGCGTCCATGCTACGATCGCAGGCGTATTGATCGCCATGGCGATTCCAACTAGTGTATTAATCCACGAAGACCGATTTGCCAGGCGCTTAAAAAATCTGGGGGATAAATTTGATGAGTCCGATTCGACAGATCACCACATGATTACAGAAACTCAACTGGAAATCCTGGACGAGGTAAAACGATCCAGAAAAGACGTTTCGCCTCCGTTGCAACGGATTGAGTATGCATTATCTCCTTTTGTTGATTTTTTCATTTTACCATTATTTGCATTGGCCAATGCGGGAATTACGCTTCAAGGTTCATTTGCTGAAAATATAAGTAGTACAGTAAGTTTGGGAATTGTAGCAGGACTAGTTATTGGTAAGCTTGTTGGGATTGTAGGGGTAGCACAGATAGCAACCAGATTAGGTATAGCTCATCTACCAGCCAACACCAACTGGCGTTCATTTACCGGGGGAGCTATTTTGGCGGGTGTAGGGTTCACCATGTCACTCTTTATCGCAGAGCTTGCCTTCAGTTCGACGGCCCTTCTAAATGAAGCAAAACTGGGAGTGCTCATTGCTTCCGTGTTGGCAACCATTATCGGTACATTAATCTTTTTGAACCCTCAAAAATCCATTGAATCGAAGGAACCAAAAGCAGAATTTGAGCCTGTAAATAATGAGGGGTAGTTTATTCTGTTCTTATTTTTTAACCAAAAAAACACATCATGATTAACCAGAAAAATATCAATAAACTGACTTCAGTGACTGGAAATAACTGCATTTCTATTTATATTCCTACCCATAAAGCAGGGGCCGTGCAAGAGGATCAACTTCGGTTCAAAAATGCACTTACTGAAGCTGCTAATCAGCTTGAGCAAAAAGGAATGCATGAAAAGGAAGCGCGTCGCTATCTGACAAGAGGACATGAATTGCTCAACAATCAAAGTTTTTGGCTCAAACAATCTGATGGCCTGGCCGTATTCATAGGTCCGGATCTTTTTGAGTACTTTACGCTACCTATTCGCTTTAATAAGATGATTTACCTGGAGAATCAATTCTATGTCCGGCCATTGATGCCCATGTTTTCTGAAGATGGCCGTTTCTTTTTATTGGCGTTGAGCCAAAATGAAGTGCGTTTCTTTGAAGGAGATAGATATAGCATTACCCCCATTGTGATTGACGATCTAATCCCGCCAAATATGGAAGAAGCATTGGCACTAGATGAACCCTCCAGTACGCTTCAAATGCATGGTGCTCAAGGCTCAGCAGGAACACCTATGTATCACGGGCATGGGCTTGGTAAAGACCATAAGGTGAAGCAACTACGAAAATTCTTCGCTTTGGTTGACCATGGTTTGATGGAAATCTTAAAAGAGGAAAGAATACCATTGATCCTGGCAACAGTGGACCGGAATGCTCCAATTTATCGAGAGGTATCCAAATACATTAATATATTGGATATTCATATTTCAGGAAATCCGGAAGATAGAAATCCAGTCGAATTACATGAATTAGCCTGGAACATAATGTCTGAATTTTCAAATAGAAAAAGAGATAAGATCAAAGAGACTTTCGGAGAACAATTGGCATCTAACAAAGCTTCTACATTATTGACTGATATTATCCCGGCTGCGGTACAGGGGAAAGTTGCTACTTTATTTATCGATAAAGATAAAATGATTCCCGGTCAATACCTCGAAGACAAACATACCGTAGCAGTCGATGATCAATTTGAGAACGGCAATGTAGATCTGTTAGAAATGGCGGCCCGTCAGGTATTTCAACAGGGTGGCACCGTTTTTAATGTATCTAAAGAATCATTTCCAAAGCCCGAATCTCCGGTAAACGCTATTTTCAGATTCTAAGCATCCACTCTTCATTCCTGCACTTCTACATTCCTATCTCAACAGTGCAGGAATGAATTCTATTTTCCTCCATCTAAAACGAACATCTTGCTTGCCTTTTACTTTCTATATTAAAAGCAGTTAAGTAGTAAGGTAAAAAAATTGGTAGAATACTTTTTTTAGGTTCAAATGAAAATTCCTTCATATAATAAAGGACTTAGCCTTTATTATTACAGTAAAGGCAAACAGTTCTTTACTGTACTTTCCAGGTACTCAATTATTCAGTCGAATTTCATTCGAACAAATTATTACACAAGCAATTTTGATTTGCCGCTTAAGAATTTAGAAAAATATCATATGAATAGTAAAACATCACCTTTCAGAACATTAGTAGAAGCACAACAAGATTTGATGAAAAAGGGATTTATTGCCAATTTCCAATTTAAAGATGGAAAGATGCTTGATATGGAGAATCGTAAAGCTTATCAACCCCAAAATTTAAAAATTGAACACTATTATCGATTTGAGGGCATCAGTAATCCTGCTGATAGCAGTATTATTTATGCTTTAGAAACACATGATGGACGTAAAGGGCTATTCGTATCCGCCTATGGCCCCTACAGTAATAGTGATATTGATGAATTTATCAAAAAGATAGAAATTGATTCCTAGAGAGTTAGATTAGTGAATAAACTATAGTAAAAAAGTACGTAAACAATCATGAATATTATCAAAAAAACAAACATAATTAGTATAGCTTTTCTATTGGTGATCGCAATACTCTGTAGTTTTTCTTTGAATGCGCAGAAAATGCGGTTATCAGATAGTAAGGTTACTTATAATGAAAAAGAAAGACCTTGTATTGAAGTTCAAATTGAACCCGAGACAAAGATGACTAAAAAGAATATGATCAACTGGATAGATGATCAGTATAATGTTAGTCTAAAAGGTATGGGGTTTTTGACCAACAAAGATGTATTAACTGCAGAAGGGGTTGTCATAAAGCCGGTATCTGACAAAAAAATGGACCTGTTTGTACAGGTAGTGGAGCAAAAAGATGAGACGACCAAAATGTGTGTCTTCGGCTCGTTTGGTTATAATATACATATTACTCCTCAAAGATATCCTGTCGAATATAATCAGATGAAGGAAATGACCATCCAGTTTTTAGAATTTTTTCTTCCCAATTACTATGAGAATCAGATAGAATCTCAGCAAGAAGTGGTGAAGGATATTAGCAAAGAGCGAGAAAAACTGGCTAAGGAAATTGCTAAAAATGAGAAAGAGATTGAAAAGCTAGAAGAAGGTATTGAGGAAACTGAAAAGACGATGAAAGATCGAGCCAGAAAATTGGAGGAAGCAGAAGAAACGTTAGAAGAAAAAAAGAAAAAATTGAAGGAAGTTAAAGAAGAGCTCGAAGAGGAGGGTAAAGGAATATAAGGCTATTAAAAAATAATAGTTTGTTAATTTCAAAAAATTAAAAGTAAATATCATGAAAAAGATAATATATCTAGCAAGTTTAAGTTTGGCATTGTTATTCGGTTTTACGGCCTGCCAAAATCAAACTAAAACAGAAGAAGCTAAAAAAGAAGTAAAAGAAGCCGGGCAAGCCATTTCGGAGGCTATTCAAGCAGAAAGTGAAGCATTGAAAAAAGATGTTCAGGAATTGGAGAAAGATCTGGATACCCGATTAAGGACCTTAAATATGGAGCTTGAAGAGGCTACTGCTGATGCAAAGACCAAGATCAATCAAGAAATCAAAAAGCTTGAAGAACAAAGGGAAATCCTGAAAACAAAAATGAAAGTCATTAATGAAGAGATTGAAAAGGACTGGAAAGGGTTTAAGCAAGAAGTCAGTCAAGCTATGGATAGCATAAAAGCAGAGCTGAAAAGCTAGTAACTTGAGGTTGTTTTAAATTAATTAACCTATAAAAAAGAATAATATAGTATGAAAAAGAATAAAATAACAAGTGCATTGAATGATTTATTAACCAGAAACTACGACGCTAAGAAAGGATATATTGAGGCGGGAAATAAGGTTACGGAAGCCCGTTTAAGAGAATGGTTGTTCAGTAATTCCAAGAAAAGGGATTGCTTTATAGAAGAAACAGAAGAAAGAATAAAGGCTTTAGGCGGAATGTACATAAAGGGAGATAGTTTCTTTGGTACCCTACACCGTGCCTGGTTAGACGTTAAATCAGATATTGCAGAAGATAACATCTCCGTCATCAATGAATGTATAACCGGAGAAAAAAGAGCCCTCGAAGATTACAACGAAGTATTGAGTAATGTTCAAATGGATAACGAAACTAAAAAAATGATCACAAGACAAAAAGACAATATTGAAGATTCGTTAAAATCTTTACGCGGTATTGAAAAAACTTTAGAACTAGCACTTAATCAATAATTAAGTTTGTTTTTTACTAATAACCATCGAGGGACCTTGCAAGAGGTCCCTTTTTAACTTTATATTAAAATGAATTTAATGAAAACGTACTACGATCAAATAACCATTTTTTATAATCCGGAAATCAATAAGCATAAGAAGACGATCGCTCATGCGAAAAGTGTGGGAAAGATACTGGCAATGCCGTTTAAGGATATGCCGGAAGCTTTTAATATTTGGGCGACGATCTGGAAAGGGTTGAGAGAAGACCCTATGCAGGTTTTTGATAAAAATGATCCCAAATTTGAAAAGCTGGCAAAAGAGTCCGTAATCGATTTTGAAAGTTGGCGAAAGATTGCCGTCAATAACCTTGAACTCTTTCATTCCCCTATCGCTATCAAAGGAAAACAGGTAGTCGTGTGCGACCGCCAAACAAAGATTTATGAATTAATAGAAGAAGCAAACTAATGAACACTTCCATTAGTTTGATAAAAATATTCACAAAACAGAACATGAATCAACTTTTTTTGTTTTTTTTATGACCATAGCCGTTTAATTGTTAATCTTTAATTACTTTTTTGTGAACAATATATTTCCTTACCATGAGCATATTAGCTAAAAACATTAAATACCTGAGGAAAAAAAGGGGGTGGAGTCAAGAAACCCTAGCCGGGAAACTTGATATTAAACGAAGTAGCATTGCTGCTTATGAAAGTAAAAATGTAGAGCCGAGAGTTAGTGTAATTTTAGCAATGGGAAAGTTGTTCAATATAGATATCGGAGACTTGGTCGGAAAAGACATTCAAAATAATCCCGAAAATATTGACGCCTTAAATGGACAACCACCTCGCATTATCGACAATCAAAGCCTAAAAACAAAGATTGAAGACTTAGATGTACTCAAAGAATTTATAGATGCCACCAGTAGCACCCGTAAAATGTTGGAGGGATTAAAAGTGTTCTATAAATTTAAACAAAGCCAATCAGAAAATAAGCTTCGAGATTACTCATCAGATATTGAAGGCTTCATCATGCTGCTTGAACATCTTCTCAACCAAAATGAGCAACTTGTTGACTTCCTAACATACTCTCCAGAAAAAAATCACTAACTTTTGTTAAAATAATTCACAATTTTGTGAACAAATTCTCCTTTTGCTAGTTTTATGTATAAACAAACTTAATTAAACAATGCAAAGAAAAGAATTTGTAAGAAACTTCGATTTGTTGTACGATCAGCTTTACAGGTTTGCATTTAAACTTACAAAAGATGAAAATAGGGCCAAAGATTTAATGCAGGAAACTGCTTATATGGCCTTTAAAAATCTTTCAAAGTTTAAACCAGGAACTAATTTTAAAGCGTGGATTTCTACCATCCTGCGCAATACGTTTATAAATGGTTACAGAAAAGCGAAAGTTAGAAAATTGGCCAGTGAACCTGTAGATGACATTATGTACAAAGTTGACAAGCAACACTACACTCAAAATCAAGGAATCAGCAACATCAATTTGAAAGAAATTGAACGAAAAATTGATGAGTTGAAAAGTAAGTATAAAGTTCCTTTTTTACTTCACTACAGTGGTTTTGAGTATTCTGAAATCGCTTCAAACCTTAACATTCCTATTGGTACAGTGAAAAGTCGTCTATTCACTGCCAGAAAACAACTTCAAAGTTCGATCTCCAGAAACTAATATCGAAAACCATAATTTTCCTCATTGAGACGACCCAATCTTAATGGTTATTTTCCTTATTATTTTTGAATTGTAAAAAACATTTAAACACACATGAATTACTTAGGATTATCTACAGATAAAGTAAATAGTACTGTAAAAGAATTGAATCAGCTGTTATCTAATTATCAGATATACTATCAAAATTTGAGAAACTTCCACTGGAATGTAAGTGGAGAAAATTTCTTCGACTTACACGAGAAATTTGAAGATCTGTATACTGATGCACGCACAAAAATTGATGAGATTGCTGAGCGTATTTTGACATTGCGAAGAACGCCGGTCAGCAAATACTCAGATTACATTGACCGGGCAGATGTACAAGAAGCTGAAATTTTGACTGACGATCATGAAATGATGGAAATCATCTTGAAAAATCACGGTACTATCATTAAGAATTTTAGAAGAGTATTGAAAGAAGCAGAAGATGCAGGTGATGAAGGTACTACCGATTTGATCGGCGGATTTTTATTTGACCTGGAAAAAGAAAGCTGGATGTTAGATGCATGGATTAAAAAAATGGCTAGAGTTGAGATAATCTAAATGAGCATTTGAGTTCCTTTCAATTTTCAATTAGTTTATTTCGTAAAAATCTTTATTAAATTCTATGCAAGTTTATTCAGAAGACAATTTTAGAGTTGTACCCGAAAAACCAGCAATCACGTTAAAAAAATCAATCTTAAAACTCGGAAGAAATCAAGGATTAAAACTTGGTGCTTTAATGGCCGTTTTCCTTATTCTCGTACAGATAATTTTCAATCCTGAAAATGTGGGCTATGTAAAACCGGGTAAATATCTGATCATGCTGGGTATGTTTTACTCAACATTAATTACTTACAAGAAAGGTTTGGAAAGAGGCCAAATCTATCGTAAAGGATTTGTATTGGGTATTTACATGAGTGCCGTAGCTGCTATTACCTTAGTTGCTATCCTAACCGGACTGCAATTTGTCTTTCAGAGTTTTGATTTTAGCAAATTTTTCCAAACAGTAGATACTACCGCAGAAATGATCATTTTTGATTGGATTCTATTGTTAGAAACATTTGTATTTGGAATAATTATCACCTTTATCCTATTACAGGGATTGAAAGATACTAGTATCCCGAAATAATGTAGAAATCGTGAAACAATAAAAGGACTTGAAAATGCAATTTTGCATTTTCAAGTCTTTTTATTTTCTATCGCTAGTATGTGCTTGATGCACTTATTGTCTCCAGCTTTCTTAAGCAGTAAGGCAAAAAAATTGGTAAAAAAATCTTTTTGAGTTCGGTCATTCTTTCCTGCGTTCATTCCAGGTATTCAATCACTTAGTCTATAATGGCCGAACAGATTTATTATACAAGCAATTTTGGTTTGCCGTTTACAAGGGGCTTGATCGGATGGCTGCAAGCAGGAAAACAGCAGAAAGGTGGATAGAAAAAAATATTCGAATAGAACTCATGAATAGTTGTTAATATTTTAATCAAAATGTAATGCTAAGCGTTAGGTAGGCGTACAAAAAACAAAAAACAATAAACAATAAGGCTAAGCCACTAATTTTCAGCTACATGATAAAAATTACTACATTTTTTTGCCTGTCTTTTTTTTGTTTGACAACCTTTCTTCAAGGGCAGCCTGGTGAGCGGGAACCCTCCAAAATCACGGTCAAAGGTACGCTTGTCGAAGAAGATAACTCAACTCCCTTACCTTTTGCTACTGTTGCAATCTATTCCATTAAGGATAGCGTACCGGTGAATAATACCCTTACCGACGATGCCGGAAATTTCGCGCTCAACGTATCAAAGGGAACCTATTACCTTACCTTTTCCTATGTAGGATTTAAAAGCAAAACCCTTTCTCCTGTTAATGTTGACGGATCGACCGCCACAATTGATCTTGGCAAGCTCCAAATGGCATCTTCTTCTATCGCTATCGAAGAGGTAGAGATCAGGGAGGAAAAGAGCCAGATGGAATTTAAGCTTGACCGAAGAGTATTCAATGTGGGCAAAGACCTCACCAGTGCCGGTAATAATGCAGCAGACATTCTTGACAATATTCCTTCAGTCAATGTAGATACGGAAGGAAATGTCAGTCTGCGGGGAAGTCAGGGCGTTCGTATTTTAGTGAATGGAAAGCCTTCGGGTTTGCTAAGTGCCGGAGAGACTGACGCTTTGCTGCGCATGCAGGGAGATATTATCGAAAGTGTGGAATTAATTACCAATCCTTCTGCTCGTTACGAAGCCGAGGGAGAAGCCGGAATTATCAATATTATTCTCAAGAAAAACAGGGAGAAAGGTCTTAACGGGTCTTTTGGTGCTACCGTAGGCTATCCTCAAAATTTTGGTGCCTCTTACAACCTCAACTACCGAAGTAAAAACTTTAACTTTTTCTCCAACTTTGGCGCTGATTACCGCAAAGCCCCGGGAGGAGGAAATTCCACGCAGCAGTTTTTTGATAATGGGGTCCTTACAGATTATTTCACCAGTGAAACCGATCAGCTGCGCGGCGGTCCGGGCGGGTATCTCCAGTTAGGCACTGATTGGACAATAAACGAACGGAATATGCTTACCGGTTCTTTTTTATATCGCTTAGGTGAAGACGATAATGAAGCTACTGTTATCTACCGGGATTTCGAAAATAACGTTCTTTCCAATACGACAATCCGGGAAACCGAAGAAAAAGAAAACGAACACAATCTCGAAGCAGCCCTCAACTACAAAAAGACTTTTGATCAGAAGAATCGGGAGTGGACGGTTTCGGTGCAATATATTCTGGATGATGATACAGAGCTTGCTGACTATTATCAAACCAGTGACGATGCCCAACAGCCGTTAATTCAGGAATCAAGTAACACAGAAGATGAGATCAACTTTGTGGCCCAAACCGATTACATCCATCCTATTGGTGAAAATAGCAAGATCGAAATGGGGCTGCGGGCCGGCATAAGAACAGTAAACAACGACTTTTTCGTAAGGGAAAGCCAAAACGGGCATTTTGTAACTTTAGAGAACTTTGATGATAACCTGAAATTTACCGAGAACATTTACGCCGCTTACTTCATCGGAGCGCATGAATTTGGTAAGCTGGACATTCAGGGGGGGCTGCGGGCAGAATTGTCGGATATTTCTGCAGAACTCTTGAGATCCAACCAGGTCAATAATCAGGATTATCTGAGCTTATTTCCTAGCCTGGCGATTTCGTATGATGTTACTGCCAAGAATCAATTGCAGTTGAGTTATAGCAGAAGGATCAGTCGTCCGTATTTTAGGAGACTCCTCCCTTTTTCTAACTATAACAATCCCAGGAATAACTCCATTGGTAATCCCAATTTACTTCCTGAGTTTTCCAATTCTTTTGAAGCTGGTTACTTGCGTTATTTTGGCAAAGGTACACTACTATCCACTATCTATTACCGGCACACTACCGGAGTGATCGAGCGGATCGTTTTACCTGCCGAAGATGGTACTACGATCAGATACCCAATTAACTTATCGACCAGAAATGCATTCGGTCTGGAATTTAATTTCTCATATGATCTTACTGATTGGTGGGATGTCACTGCAGACCTCAATTTTTTCCGCTCCTTTCTGGATGGCGAATTTGAGGGAGTTGATTATTCGGCGGATGTCTTTAGCTGGGGTGGTAGTATTAATACCAAGCTCTCCATTGGCAATAACATACAGATACAGCCTTCCTTTGATTACGATGCCCCCCGAAACAACACTCAGGGACGAAGATTAGCCAATTATAACTTTGACATTGGCGCCTCCATCGATGTCTTCAAAGGCAAGGGCACCTTTACCCTCACCGGTCGCGACCTGTTCAATACCCGCATCTGGCGAACAGTCGTCGACTTACCCGATTACAAATCCGAGACGGCCTTCCAGTGGCGTATACGCCGGTCTGTGGTGCTCACTTTCAATTACCGGTTGAATCAGGATAAGAAGAAAAGGGCGCCGTTGGAAGGAGAGCGGGGGTAGAGTAGTTGGGACGTGGACGTCCCAACTAGCAGTGTTTTTTTGTTGGGACGTGGACGTCCCAACTAGCACAAATTTTTTTAAAGCAACTAACATAAGTTTTTTGAAGCAACTAGCATGGCGGTACGTCCCAACTAGCACAAGTTTTGTGAATCGCTGCACTGCTAGTTGGTACGTCATCGTATCAACCTTAATTCGCTGCTAGTTGGTACGTCATCGTATCAACCTTAATTCGCTGCTAGTTGGTACGTCATCGTATCAACC
>CAZHOV010000010.1:58895-63769 GCA_964534315.1 uncultured Saprospiraceae bacterium
TCGTATCAACCTTAATTCGCTGCTAGTTGGTACGTCATCGTATCAACCTTAATTCACTGCTAGTTGATACGTCATCGTATCAACCTTAATTCGCTGCTAGTTGGTACGTCATCGTATCAACCTTAATTCGCTGCTGGTTGGTACGTCATCGTACCAACCTAAATTCGCTGCTGGTTGGTACGTCATCGTACCAACCTAAATTCGCTGCTAGTTGGTACGTCATCGTACCAACCTTAATTCACTGCTAGTTGATACGTCATCGTATCAACCTTAATTCGCTGCTAGTTGGTACGTCATCGTATCAACCTTAATTCGCTGCTGGTTGGTACGTCATCGTACCAACCTAAATTACGGATGCCTCCAGGCATCCATAACTCACCAGCTCCTTACACCCGATGCTTCCGTCTATTTTTAAAGAACTCCTGTTTTCTACGTTGCTTTTCCTTATTCCATTCTTTCTTTTCTTTAGCCGTCATTGGCTTATCCGTTTGCGGGAAAGGGTGATCTTGGAAAGCATTGATCTTTTTGCCGATCAGTTGCTCGATATCCCGGACATAAGCATTCTCTTCCGGCTCGCAAATAGAAATGGCTACGCCTTCCTTTCCTGCTCTTCCCGATCGGCCGATGCGGTGGACATAAGACTCAGCTTCGTTGGGGATATTGTAATTAATAACAAACCGGAGGTGATTAATATCGATGCCTCTGGAGGCAATATCGGTAGCTACCAATACTCTGATTTGTTTGTCTTTAAATTGGTTAAGAGCCTTTTGCCGTTGTGGCTGAGATTTATTTCCGTGTATAGCGGCCGCACGGATATTACTCTTTTTAAGGGAACGAACGATCTTATCGGCTCCGTGTTTGGTTCTGGCAAAAAGAAGCGCCTGATCAATTTCGTGCTCGTCCAGGATATGATGCAATAGATCTCTCTTGGTATTTCGGTTTGTGTAATAGAGGTATTGCTGGACGGTGTCAGCTGCTGAAGAAACGACATCGGCTTCAATCTTTACCGGATCGGTCAAAATGGTTTTGGACAGTTTTTCAATATCCGAAGGCATGGTTGCAGAGAAAAACAACGATTGTCGCTTTTGGGGTAGTAATCGGATGATCTTTTTGATATCGTTGATGAAGCCCATATCGAGCATACGGTCCGCTTCATCCAGCACAAATACTTTGATATCATCGAGAGAGAGATGTCCTTGATCAATAAGATCGAGCAATCTTCCCGGCGTAGCTACTAGCATATGTACGCCTTTCCGGAGTTGTTCTACTTGGCTATGTTGCTTTACCCCACCAAAAATGACGGCGTGTTTGACGCCGGTATATTTACTGTAGGCTTTTAAGTTTTCATCGATCTGAATCGCCAGCTCTCTGGTAGGCGTAATAATCAACGAGCGTAAGACGGGTTTCTTTTTTTGCTTCCCTTCAATTCGTTCGATCAACTGGATAATCGGCACGGCAAATGCAGCCGTTTTACCAGTTCCGGTTTGAGCACATCCAAGAATATCTTTTCGGTTTAATACCTGGGGAATGGCTTGGGCTTGAATAGGGGTTGGTGAGGCATACTTTTTTTCCTCTAGCGCCTTTAAAATAGGCGCTATAATCTTTAAATCTTTAAATGTCATAATTGTTAAATTGCTACCTGCTTAAGAAAATCTAATGGTGAGACTTTACGGAAGAGATAATAAATAAAGTGCAAAGGTACAGAAATTAAATGAATAATGTGGATTTGATTTTTGCGGGGAGTTAGGGTGCCTGGAGGCACCTATAATTTGAGTTGGGGCACCCATAATTTGAGTTGGGACGATACGTCCCAACTAGCATTTTGATTTTTTGAATTGCAGCTGACGAACCTTACTAACCAGCATTTAGGCTTTGGTTTGGCCGTGGCGGCCAAACCAAATAACCAACTGCTGGTTGGTACGTATCGTATCAACCTTAATAATTGCTGGTTGGTACGTGTCGTACCAACCTAAATTCCGGGTGCCTCCAGGCACCCAAAAAAAAATACTTTTTTTGTTACCTTTTTCATTTTCAAGTTACTCCTAAGTAAAAGGAGTACTTATGCAAAGAAAAGTTTTCGAACAAAAAGGATTAAATTTCATCACACTTACTATTGCAGGCTGGGTAGATCTATTCACAAGAGCTGCTTACTCAGCAATAATTTTGAATAGTCTGGCATATTGCAGGGAGCACAAAGGTTTAGTCATTTATGCTTATGTAATAATGCCCAGCCACCTTCATTTAATTGTCAAGTCAGAAAACTCGGCAGGGTTATCAAAAACCATTCAAGCATTCAAATCTTTTACTGCTAAAGAAATATTGGGCTACCTTTACAACAAGCAGTATCCTGAAAGCCGGAGGGAATGGCTACTTCATCAGTTTTCTTATTTTACATCTATCTACAAAACAAATAGAGATCATATTGTTTGGATTCCGGGATTTCGACCTACGTTGCTCTTCTCACCCAGGGTGATCCGGCAAAAGCTCAATTATATTCATTTCAATCCCGTTGATGCCAAGATCGTGCACGAGCCAGAACACTATGTATTTAGTAGTGCCTCCAATTATATCAAAGGTACGGGCGTTTTTGACGTAGAATTACTGGATGATATTTGGGGGGATATCGGGTATGTGTTTACTGGGTATTAGGGTGCCTGGAGGCACCCATAATTTGAGTTGGGACGATACGTCCCAACTAGCAGTGTTTTTTGTTGGAACCACACGTACCAACTAGTAGTGTTTTTTTGTTGGAACGTGGGCGTACCAACTTTAATAATTGCCAGTTGGTACGTGGGCGTACCAACCTAAATCCCCGCTGGTTGGTACGTGTCGTACCAACCTAAATTCCGGGTGCCTCCAGGCACCCAAAACAACTCTTTTGTAAGATTCAACAGAATTTATATATTCTACAAGACAACTACAAAAACCAAACAAAGAAAAAGATAACCAATATATGGGAATCGAAATCATTCTTGTTTTCACGATAATTATAGGAGCATTAATCCTGTTCGTCTCTGGCATTTTTCCCGTTGATCTCACCGCTATTTTGGTGATGACGGCGTTGATGGTGACGGGCGTCTTGACACCCCAAGAAGCCATTTCAGGATTCAGCAATTCCGCTACCATTACCATTCTCGGATTGCTGATCATTAGTGAAGGGTTGAAAAATACGGGGGCTGTTGAACATTTGGGTAATCAGGTGTTAAGCATATCGGGAGAAAAGGAAGGATTGACTCTGCTGCTCATCATGGGAATTGCAGCCTTTTCTTCCGGCTTTATCAATACCACAGCTATTGTGGCCGTCTTTATTCCTGTAGTTTTCAAAATTGCGCAAGAACGAAATATTAATCCGGCCATATTGCTTATTCCGCTTTCTTTTGCCTCCATGGTCGGAGGTTCTTCTACCATGATTGGCACCTCTACCAATTTGCTGATCAATTCACTTGCTATTGAGCAGGGGCTTGCTGAATTTAATATTTTCAAACCTACCCTAATAGGTTTGCTGCTACTCATTATACTTATGGTTTATATGCTGACCATCGGAAAAAAACTGCTTCGGCCAGACCGAGAAAATGTGGAGGTATTTGATCAAAAAGTCGACCCCAAACAATATTTAACGGAGATCACTATCCCTGAACACTCGCCCTATATAGGAAAAACAATAAGGGAGGCTGGAATATATCAAGACCTAGATGGCAAGATTCTGGGAGCGGGCCGTGCAGGACAAGCTACGGAAGGCTATGATCCCGAATGGGTGATTCAGGGGAAAGATACCTTTATCATTAAGACGGATGTTAAGGAAATTGTCAAGCTCAATGCCAATCCCAATCTCAGAATCCTCACCAACGAACTAACCGACAACCGTGGGGTTAAGGCAAACGAGCGAGAGTTGGAACTGTTCGAGGTGCTGATCGGCTCCAATTCCAATCTCCTGGACCAACGTATAAAGGAAATTGACTTTGGAAGTTATTACGATGCGTGGCCCCTGGCCGTTAAGAAAAAACGCATCCAGTCACCCGAACAATTGATGGACCACAAGATCAGCTACGGAGATATTCTACTTATGAGTGGAAATAGCCACCAAGATGATAAAAAATCGCTGGACGCCTGGATTATGGTCCAGCAATTCTCTAAGGAAAATATTCGCGAAAAGCTGCTGCGGCAAGATAAAAAATGGATTTCTGTTGTCATTCTTCTTGCCGTCGTTCTATTGGCCGTTTCAAAGATTTTACCGATACTGGTCAGCGCCTGGACCGGTGTTTCCATGATGTTCATCACCGGTTGTATAACACTCAAAAAAGCTTATGACAATGTAGAGTGGAAAGTAATTTTCTTGTTGGCGGGGATCATACCGCTCGGTACTGCCCTTACCAAATCCGGAGCAGATCAATTGCTCGCTAACGGATTGTTATCGCTGACCGGCGAGGCCTCATTACATCTCGTCGTCTCCATCCTTTTTGCCGTAACCGTTTTATTTACCGGCATTGTCAGCAACCAGGCCACAGCAGTACTCCTCTTACCAATCGCCTTCAAGGTTGCCAATGATTTGAGCCTTCCCGCCGAACCATTAGTTATGGCTATCTTATTCGGTGCCAGCAGTAGTTTTCTCACCCCGGTCGGCTATCAAACCAATGCCATGGTCTTAGGACCCGGAAATTACCGATTTGTTGACTTTCTCAAGGTGGGAGGCCCGTTGGCTTTAATCTTTTAGATAATCATTACGTTGCTTATTCCTTGGTATTACGGGTGAAAACAATTCGATGAGTTGGGACGACACGTCCCAACTAGCAGTTAGTTTTTGAGTCGGTACGATACGACCTGCTGGTTGGCAGGTGTCGACCTGCTGGTTGGTACGTGTCGTACCAACCTAAATT
>CAZHOV010000011.1:0-46969 GCA_964534315.1 uncultured Saprospiraceae bacterium
GTTTGATTGGCTTGTGCCAAAGAATCCCGGCCAACTCATATTTGAAAACCGTTAGTGGTAATTAATGGAAATTTAAAAAGAACTATCTATGAAAAATGGTCGTTATTGTTTTTGATTCAATATTCAAATAAAAAGAGGGAGATATGAGCCAATTCACAATAGAAAAGTTTTACAAATTACCTGAAAGTGTGCAAAAACAGGTAATTGATTTTATTGAATTTCTGCTTAAGAAGTATAAAAAAGGTGAAATCGACCAAAAACCTCCTGAAAAAAGGCCTTCACATTTTGGTAGTGCAAAAGGGGTCATCATTATGTCCGATGATTTTGATGAGCCACTTGAGGACTTTAAAGACTATCAATAAATGAAATACCTCCTCGATACGCATGTATTTATCTGGTATGCTACTGGTGATGCCCGCTTAAGTCAGACAGCAAAGGATATTATAGAGACTAATTTTGTCCGGTATATCAGTATAGCATCCATCTGGGAAATGGCCATTAAAGTAAATAGAGGGAAGCTTCAATTTAATGCTCCGTTTGACCAGGCGATCAATCAACAATTGCTACTAAATGGTTATGAGTTATTGCCCGTCAAAACAGCAGCATTATTTGAACTTAGTTCTCTGCCCCTTCATCACCGAGATCCTTTTGACCGTACGCTCATTTCTCAAGCCATAGTCGAAAATATTCCAATAATAAGTGCTGATCATCATTTCGACTTATACAACAACCTAACTCGAGTCTGGTAAGAAATTATAAAATACCACTAACAATAACCTATACGCCCATGATAGTTCACTTGGTTTTATTGCCTCCAATCTGTTTTCTTAATAGCTTGACCAAGAACTACTAGCACGAGCGTCTAGCTCGGCGTTAGGGCTAACCTTGGTTTAGCCATGGATATGAAGTGCATTTTCTTTGAAATAGTGTATAAAAGATTTCACTTTCGAATTAACATTTGTTAATTTTATGAAATGGAAAACATTTTTGCAAAGGCTTTGAAGAAAATTATCGGAATACTTGAGACGGAAGGGATTAGCTATATGATCGTTGGAGGATTTGCGGTAAGTTATCACAATAGAGCAAGAACAACGAATGACATTGATTTGGTCTTACAAATTTATCCTCAACACGTCAAATTGATATTGAAGCACTTTCCAGATTGGCAAGGTTTTGAGGAATCCTTCATGGAAAGTGTAAGAAGGGGAATGCTGTTTAATATCACTGATTTTGAAACTGGGATCAGATATGACTTTATGACCTATCAAGATAGCGATTATAACTGGGCAGCATTTGAGAGACGACAATCGGTAAAATTCTTTGACACGAAGTGTTATATCTGTTCTAAAGAAGATTTGGTGATATCCAAATTGAGATGGTATAACATGACACCGAGTGAGAAACAATTAGAAGATCTGAAATTTTTACTATTAGATAAGAGTTTACAGATGAATTATATCAAGATTTGGGTGATGAAACTAAACTTGAAGACATATGGACTTTTGGAACAATAAGATAAATGTTAGTAAAGAAGCTGCTGAACAGCAAGTAGCGATAATAAACAAGTTTCCCTCAGAGAAGAGACTAAATATTGCGTTGGAATTTGCTGGTTTTGGAGTTGGACAAACGAGAAACTGGATAAAAGAAACTCATCCAAGTTACTCGGAATTAGAAGTGAATTTGGAGTTTGTAAGGTTGATGTATTATAAGACCGGGCAAATGAAAGAGGAGCAATGGCAGTTTTACCGTGAGGTTATGACAGATAAGATTAGAAAAGATTGGGCTCAGAGATTTCGGGAAATGATGAGAGACAATAATTGGACTTACGAAGATGTTGCCAAATTAGGAGATTTTAGAAGTGGCAAAGTGATAGAGGCGACAATCAGTAGAGGATTACCAGCCTTTGCAAAGTTATCAGTAGTGATACATGAATTGAACCAGCAAAAAAAATGAAAGGCTGGCCCTAATACAGCAGCACCGTCAAGCCTCCCAATGGTCGGCCTGCGTTGCTGCATATCGTTAGTTTGGAATTTTAAAGATAGTGCCATAAATTTCGAATAATAGACGTTCCCTTATTCCCTTATTCCCTTATTCCCTTATTCCCTGATTTCCTTATTCCCTTATTCCCTTATTCCCTTATTCCCTGATTTCCTCGTTTTGCCCCTTCGCTAAATTTTAGTAGTTTATTGGTATTGTTGAACAAAACGAAAAGGCATGTTCCGGAAAATAGTAGTACTTACGATCGTTTTTCTTTTCCCGTTTACCCTGAGCGCACAATTTGAAACCATGGACACCCTGGTGGTGGGATATGAAGTCTCAGCACCCTTTGTTTTCCACGATGAGGATCAGTTGAGGGGAGTCTCCGTATGGTTGTGGAAAGCGATTAATGAAGAGCACCCGATACCGCACAAAATAGCAAAGGTTTCCCTTGATAGTTTGTTGAATGGATTAGCTTCGGGCGCCATTGATCTGAGTTTGTCTCCTCTGACGATAACCAGCGAACGGGCGGAAAAAATGGATTTTTCATCGCCTTATTTCATTGCCTATGCATCGATTCTCACGCATTCCTCTTCTGCCGGAGAAAAAGCGCTGGCTTATGTGCGATCTTTCTTTTCTCTCAATTTTTTCAAAGCATTGGGTGCATTGATCCTGGTGATATTAGCCTTTGGGTTTGTAGAATGGTTATTTGAACGCAAGGGAAATGAAGAAGAATTTGGTAAAGGGATTAAAGGGCTTTGGAGCGGTTTCTGGTGGTCAGCAGTAACCATGACCACCGTCGGTTACGGAGATAAATCTCCCAGAACAACAGGCGGAAGGATTGTGGCATTGGTCTGGATGTTTACGGCCATCATCATTATTTCTGGTTTTACGGCTAGTATCGCCTCTTCTTTGACCGTTAATCAACTAAGTTTTTCAAACAACCAGATCGAAGACTTTAAGGACAAAAAACTGGGAACGATCAAAGGGTCGCGTACTGAAGAGTGGCTAACCCAAAATTTCTTTACCAAAAAAAACAAGTATATGAATTTACCCGAATTGACCGAGGCGCTTCGGGGAGAAGAGATCGATGCAATTGCTTATGACGAACCAATTCTTAAAGATATCATTAAAGCCGATACGCTCAGAGAATTTGAGTTGCTCCCCATAAACTACAACTCCCAGTTTTATGCCATGGGGTTCAGTAATAACCTACCTGATACAGTTAAAGAGTTGGTCTCTACTACCATCTTATCGATTACCGAAAGTATGGATTGGAAGGTGCTGTTGTCAGAGTATGATTTGGAGAAGAAGTGATTTTAAGGCTCAGAATACCCGGGAAGTTTGTTGAGTGTTGGGAAGGGTATAACGGGACAACGGTACAAAAGGATGTTGCAGGATAGAAAGTTCTTTGGTGAAAATATTTCTCCTAAGAAGAAAATCGAACTCATTGATAACGTAGCCATTAAAATATAATTTGTAACTTTAAAGGGAAAGAGAACATCAATACAATGGAAGGAGCGTTATAAACATGTTAGGAGCGATAATTGGAGACATCATAGGATCTCGGTTCGAAAGAAATAATCATAAATTCAAGGAATTTAAACGGGTTTTCCGATAAAATGGAAATAAAGGAGCACCACCAGAAAAAAATACCATTGAATATAATTACGAAAAGACCCGAGCTTTACGACTTGGTTTAGAATCACAAAAATAATACGTATTTTAATGCTTTGTAATGAATTAGAATACCTTATATGAAATACCATTTTTTATTTTTGTTTTTTGCTTCGCTATTATTAATGATCCTCCTCCAAAGCTCCTTGTGTAAGCTGCCCGGGAATTCCTATGCTACCAAATCTGCAGCAGCCAATTACAAAGAATATTGCGCCGGATGCCACGGCCGTCAACTCAAAAGCTTTGTCAACCGGACCTGGATCTATGGTAATTCCTGGAACGAAGTATACCGCTCTATAAAAGTAGGATACCCCAACGAGGGGATGCCTGCCTATGACACCACCTTTACCGAAAAAGAACTCAGTGAATTGACCGATTATATTCTCAAAGGGATAGAAGATATTACAGCGGAAGAACTGGAAGAATCACGCGATTTGGGAGAGGTGATCCAATCAAAAGATCTTGATTTTCATGTGGAAAAGGTTGTAGAGGGATTAGATGTACCCTGGGGCCTGGCTTTTCTTCCGGATGGCAGCTTCTTGTTTACCGAGCGCCCGGGTGGCGTCTTCCGGTTTGCTGACGGACAAGTAGCAGAAATTGAGGGAACCCCTCAAGTGAAAGCCCGGGGGCAGGGCGGGATGCTGGATGTGGCGGTGCATCCTGATTTTGAGCATAACCAATGGATCTACCTTTCCTATTCAAAACCCAAACCTGGCAACCGCGGTCTGGCGACTACCGCCGTGATGAGAGCCAAATTGTAAGATAACCGGTTTACGGACCAAAAAGATATATTTATTGCCGAACCCTATTTACCCACTTCCCACCATTATGGCTCCAAATTGGTTTTTGACAGAGAGGGCTTCTTGTATCTGTCTGTTGGAGATCGCGGACGGCGGGATGATAATCCGCAGTCGTTGGGTAATCATTGCGGTAAAATACATCGTATCCTGGATGACGGGACGATACCTTCCGACAATCCATTTACCAAAAATCCAAATGCGGAGCCATCGATCTACTCCTATGGTCATCGCAATCCGCAAGGACTTACCACACATCCCTATACCGGCCAGATCTGGGAGCACGAACACGGACCCCGGGGAGGCGATGAGGTGAATATCATTGAACCGGGGCTCAATTACGGGTGGCCGGTCATTTCTTACGGCATCAATTACAACGGCACCAAGTTTACGGAATTGACTAAAAAGGAAGGCATGGAACAGCCCGATCTCTATTGGGTGCCTTCAATCGCTCCTTGCGGCATGAGCTTTGTGACCGGAAAGGATCGTTATGGCGCGTGGGACGGTAATTTGCTGGTTGGCTCCCTCAAATTTCGATACGTCAACCGCTGTATCGTTGAAGACAACAAGATCATTGGCGAGGAAGAATTGCTCAAAGACATCGGCCGGGTACGGGCAATAGAGATGGGGCCGGACGGCTATATTTATATAGCTATTGAAGCCCCTGGTATGGTGGTGCGTCTCGTGCCTGCGGAGGGGTAGAAGAGATTATAAATAGATCGAGCCCTCAGCGAAAGGATTGGAAAAAAGCTGAAAAGTATTAGCCAAGCGAAAATTACTTTTTGATCGATTTTGAAAAAAAGAGAAATTCCTTATTTTCGCAATTGTATGGCTGCGATCACTTACTATTTAGTTCTTCCATTTATTTATGTGGTGTCTTGGCTACCTTTTAGGGCTTTGTATTTGCTTTCTGATTTTCTATATCTTATAATTTATAAAGTGCTAGGGTACCGCACAAAAGTGGTGCGGACCAATTTGGAAAATTCTTTTCCGGACAAATCACCTCAGGAAATCCGACAAATTCAGGATCGATTTTATCGCTATTTCTGCGATTTGATCCTGGAAACGATCAAGACGCTCACCGTTACCCCCCGATCACTTAAAAAACGAGTGAAGTATGGTAATGTGGAAGCTTTTGAGAAAATGTACAAAGAAAATCGAAGCGTCATTATTGTAATGGGCCATTACGGCAACTGGGAACTGGCCGGCGCCCGGTTTAGCCAGGGTCCGTATCATCAGCTCTATGTAATTTACAAACCCCTGAGAAATCAATATTTTGATCGATTATTGTATCATATGCGCACCCGGTTGGGGAACCGGTTATATGCTACGAAAGAAACCTTTAAAGGAATGGTGCGCGACCGCCATGAGCTCAATGCCACCGCTTTCATCGCCGATCAAACACCTTCTGTAAAAGGGGCTTACTGGACTACCTTTTTGAATCAGGATACGCCTGTTTTTACGGGGACAGCAAAAATTGCCAAAAAATTAAACTATCCAATTATCTATATCTCTGTAAGCCAGCCAAAAAGGGGGTTTTATGAAATAAATAGTGAACTATTAATAGAAAATCCGGTTTCTCTACCAGAAGATCAAATTTCCGAACTGCATACAAGGCGTCTTGAACAGGATATATTACAAAATCCTGACATTTGGTTGTGGACTCACCGGCGCTGGAAACATAAAAGACCATTAAAATAAATTACCTTTGTAGCATGATAGACAAACGAGGATTGATTAAAGAAACAAGAAAGTTTGCCAAAGAAAATCGAACAAAAAGTTGGGCATACCTCATTAGTACGGCTGTTTTTACCATAGCTGCATTGATAGGTGCTACAGTGAACGTTCATATTATCCCGCAACTCTTTTGCTCCATTTTAGCCGGACTATTGATTGTTCGCCTTTTTATTATGTACCATGATTACCTCCACAACGCCATTTTGAGCGACTCCCTTTTGGCAAAGGTATTCTTTAATATTTACGGGATGTTGATCCTCACGCCACCCAGTATTTGGAAGCGGAGTCACGATTATCATCATGCTCACAACTCGAAATTATACACTTCCAGCATTGGTTCTTATCCATTAGTTACCAAAGAGGCTTTTTTGGCAGCTAGTAAGCGCGAGCAAAAACTGTATCTTTTTGCGAGACATCCTATCACTATATTTTTTGGTTATATTTTTATGTTTCTTTGGGGAATGTGTATCCGTTCTTTGATTAGTAGTCCAAAGAGACATCTGGATTCCCTATTCTCCATGCTTATCCACTTTGGGATTGGCATAAATATTTTGTTGGTTTTTGGATTGCAAGGATTTTTGTTAGGGTTTCTGCTACCCATGATGATCGCTCATGCTTTGGGCGCTTACCTCTTTTATGCTCAGCACAACTTTCCTTCCGCTACTTATAAGCCTAAGGAGGAATGGGATTATTTTTATGCTGCACTGTACTCCTCCAGCTACATGAGAATGAATAAGCTCATGCATTGGTTTACCGGAAATATCGGTTACCACCACGTTCATCACGTCAACTCTGCTATTCCCTTTTACAACCTACCCAAGGCGCACGAAGCTATTGAAGCGCTACAAAAGGTTGGAACGACTTCTCTGTCACCCAAAGATGTCTACGAATGTTTTCGGTTAAAAGTCTGGGATCCGGAAAAAGGAAAGATGCTGACGAAGCGGGAGCTTGTTAGTAGTTAGTAGTTAGTGGTTAGTGGTTAGTAGTTAATGGTTGGTAGTTAGTAGTTGGTGGTTTTTATTTTTAGCGTTATCTTTAGGGTATCTGCCAAGTGGCAGAGACCTCATTGTTAACCTCTAAATATCCGTTAATGAAACAGCTAATCCTTCTCGCACTCTTGTCATTATTTTCATTAAATCTATCAGCACAAGACAGGGCTCCTATCATTTTTATTTACGATTCAAGCAATTCCATGTGGGGGCAGATTGACGGTACGGCAAAGATGGAAATTGCCAGGGATGTACTTGGAGCCACCGTAAACAACCTACCTGATGGTCAGCAAGTGGGGCTGGTGGCTTACGGGCATCGCCAAAAAAGCGATTGCGAAGATGTGGAGTTCCTCGTAGCCATGAATAATAATTCGAAGTCGGCTATCAGTCAATCATTGGAAGGGATTAAGCCATTGGGGAAAACCCCATTGGCCTATTCAGCCCTGCAGGTCATTGACCAGTTGAGAAAAACGCAGGCAGCGGCTACTATTATTTTGATAACGGATGGTATAGAATCTTGCGGAGGAAATCTTTGCGAAGTCATAAAAGCAGCTAAGGCGGAAGGGATAAACTTTAAATTACATATCGTCGGATTCGGATTGAAAGAAGGGGAGACGGAAGAGCTCAAGTGCGCCGCCAATGCCGGCGAAGGCAATTACCGCGATGCCGGGGACGCTGATGACCTGACCAGCGTATTGGATGAAGCCACAAAATCTACCGTGGAAGATAAGCCCGGCAATGTTTCTATTGTAGCGGTTGTCAACGGCCAACCTGTAGATGCCTTTGTCAAAGCTTATCTTCAAGGTACGGATCAGGATGCCGGAGCAGCCCGTACCTATCGGGATACCGGTTTTATGTACTTACCTCCCGGCAAGTACGATCTGGAGATCAAGCCGCTGGAAGATAGCGATATACCTGCTATGAAGGTGACCGGTATTCAAAGTTTTGAGGAAAAGATGACCCACAAAACGGTAAGTTTTGATGGTGGTACCATAATCGTGAATTCCTTAAACAATGGAGAAGGATGGGACGCTGTTGTCAAAATCTTCTCCAGCGGGAAAGACGTTGCCGGCGGGCGTACCTATGGCCGTGCCAAAGCCTTTGAAGTGCCCCCCGGAAATTACGAAGTGGAATTACGCATTCTTGACATATTGGGACTAGACGTCATCCACAAATTAACGAATATAACGGTCAAACCTAATGAGGAAACCAATGCTTCCCATAATTTCCAGAGCGGAGTGATGCGGATCGGCGCAAAGAGCGGCAATGAATTAGTAGATGGTTTAGTGAAAATTAAGGAAGTAAACTCGAAAAAGCAAGTAGGTGGAGGACGAACTTACACCTCTGAAAGCAGTAACCCTAAAGAGTTCATGTTAATTCCGGGCACTTACGAAGTTTTAGTAGAAGGACTTAAAAAATATAGTGGTAAAAAAGAAACGATCACCCTGGAGGTGAAAGCGGGAGAGATAGTGGAGAAACAGGTTGAGTTTTAGAGAAAACCAATTTTTTTAATCAAATGCTTTGCTATGAAGACTCTTAAACGATTACTGTTTATACCCTTATTCCTCTTTTCTTATTCCAACTCTTTCGCCCAAAATTGTCCAACGGTAGATACTTTATTTGAGACTTGCTCTGAAGCGGGGCAATTTACTAATCTAATTGGCGACCTGGATACCTTGACTTGTTGGACGGTTCCGGATAGTAATATTCAGGATATTCCTCCCATTTTTTGCGGCAGCATTGAAAATAACGGCTGGTTGGCCTTTGTGGCAGGCTCTGAGTCTTTAGAAATTGGAGTGGAGGTATTTGATTGTTTTATTGGCGATGGTTTGCAGGGGCAGATATATTCGGATTGTGAGGAGCTGATTCCGGTTTCTAATTGTTGGAATCCGGCAACACAAACCAATGGTACGCTAAATGCCGCCAATTTAACGATAGGCCAGGTATACTACCTGATGCTGGATGGCTGGGCTGGTGATCTGTGCCATTTTAATATCAATATACTGGAAGGTTTCACCTTGCCTCCAGTCTTCGAAGCGCCAGATATGCTGATAGGTCCGACAGCTATTTGCCCTATGGATACTGTTACTTTTCAGGTAGTTCCTGTTGTAGGTGCTGACGGCTATATTTGGGAGGTTCCAGTAGGGGCGGATCTCTTATCACAAAATGAAAATGAAATTACAGTAGCTTGGGGGATTACTTCAGGAAATATTTGTATGTCTGCATATAATGAAAGTGATACCACTCAAACCCTTTGCACGTTTATAACTACTTCAATACCGGACACGCTTACTCAAACAGATACTATTTGTGAGGGAGAAATTTTTGTTTTCTTTGGAAGAATTTTGAGTGCGGAAGGAACCTACCAGCAATTTGAATATGTGGGAGGCGAATGTAATACCTTGCACATCCTCCATTTAGCGGTCTTACCTGATATTATTGAAAACTTAGAGGCTACTATCTGCGAAGGAGAAAGTTATCTTTTTGAGGGAAATAGCTATGAGGAGGAAGGTATTTATTCTGTTACTTATTCTGCCCAAAGTGGTTGTGATAGTATTTTAGTGCTTGATCTGGAAGTTCTCGATACTTTTTTCCAAACCACCTCAGTCACTATTTGTAAAAATGACAGCATTGAATTTGAAGGGAGTTTTTATGAGGAGACAGGGATCTACTCGGTTACCTACCTTGATATGAATGGCTGTGATAGTACCCTCGAACTTCAACTTGAAGTTGTTGATAGCTTTGATATTCACCTCCAGGCCTCGATATGTGAGGGAGAAAGTTATGAATTTGAAGGAGAAATATATACCGAAGCGGGAGAATATTCTGTGACATATCCTGCTTCAACTGGCTGCGATAGCATGTTGGTCTTAGAGTTGAACGTAAATCCGAAATATGCTATTGAAATTGATACGGCTGTTTTTTCAGGAACCGTTTTCAATGATGTGGTGATAGAAAGCGATACCACTATTGAGTTGCTCTATACTACGCAAGCTGGATGTGATAGCACCATAACCTATCAATTCTCAATTATTGTGGGAACCAGTACCGTCAGTAAGGAGGGTAAGGTATTTATTTTTCCGAATCCATTCAACCAAAAGATAATCATTGAATGGACCGAGTTAGGAGAGCCCATAGATAAAATAATAGTATATGATGCTTTTGGTAGATTGGTTAGGGAAGAAATAGTAGCGTTAGATCATCTTTCAAAACGACAAGGGCGATATGAGATAGAATTAGGTCAACTTGCCAGCGGTTTATATTGGGTACATGTGGTCATGTGGAAAGAAAGGCTAATAAAAGGAGTAGTTAAAAAATAATTTTTTTTTGTTTAGCAAAGGGTACGAAAGTTTTGTAAGAAACATTAAAAGATGATACGCTATTTGAGTGTTCGGTAGGATTTAATATCCTATCTTAAGTTGTAAGGCAAAAAAATTGGTAGAATAATTTTTTTAGGTTCAAATGAAAATTCCTGCATACTTTCCAAGTATTCAATTATTCAGTCCATTTCATTCGAACAAATTATTATACAAGCAATTTTGATTTGCCGCTTACCTCAATGGCAATTACTTTACTCACAAAACTTTTTTATGAAAAAATTAAACGTATTAACCCTGCTATTTTTGGTCTTTTCAGCACTTAGTTATGCTCAGCATGCAGGTAATGGATTAGGTCTACAAGCGATTAGTAGCAATTATATTACCGTTGCGGACGATGCCGATTTCGATATCGGTGCCGGATTTTCGATGGAAATATGGGTGAGACCTACCAACAATGTTACTGATGATCAGAAGCTTATCGGCAAATCTGCTACTGTCTTCCCTTTGGAAAGTTCGTATACACTTGGAATTATTGATGGACAAGGAGGCATTGAAGTATTTGATGAAGATAGCGAATCTGTTTTGGTAAAGGCGGGAAGTGTTTCTTTAGATGCCTGGAACCATTTGGCATGTACGTTTAATGCCACTTCTCAAACCTTGAAGCTATATATTAATGGTCAACTTGTTGGCGAAAATACTAACCCAAATAGCGGTCCTTTCTCTTTTGTAACACAGCCATTAATTATTGGAGCGGCACCATGGGCTCCATTGAGTAAAAACTTTACCGGAAATATAGACGAAGTTCGCTTTTGGGATGGTGTTCTTGAGGAAGCAACCATTAATGAGTGGATGCATCAGGATGTGACCGATAGCCATCCGAACTGGGACGACTTAGAAATGTACCACAAGTACAATGAAGGGATGGGACAAACAGCCGGTGATTCCAGTCCGGGTGGAGTCCATTCGGGAGATTTATCGAATGTAGCCCAATGGGTAGTAAGTACGGCTCCATTTAAAGGAGGTTATGACTTATTGTCAAGCACTCCTGTAGGGGTATGGGAAGGGCACACTGCCGCAACTTCTGATATCCTATCTGTATTTGGCGGCTCTATTCTAGCCGAACGGTCCATTTTGTTGGCTAATGATGAGGCAGGGTATGTACAATTTTTTCAAGATGGACCAATGGGTTATGAACTTACGCTTGGCCAGGTCTGGAAAGCGACTACGCAGGGTGTTCTACCAACTGTAGGTATTTCCGCTGATATTACGCCGTTGGTGATTTCAAATGTGGCAGATGTAGCGCTTGTAGGCGCTCCTTCGATTGCTGGATTTCCAACAGGTACTGTTTTCGAAGGCTCTTTTAACGGAGTAACCTTTGAGGCCAGTAATGTCACTTTTGAGGAGGGATGGTTTTATACCTTAGCTTTTCACATTGATGCGACTTCCACACAGGATTTAGAAGAAAACAGTTCAGTAGTTATCTTTCCAAATCCTTCTTCCGGACAATTCCAGATAAGCTTTGAGCAAGAGCAATCAGAAGATGTGCAGATACAGATCTTCAATATTAATGGCCAACTGCTAACCCACAGAATGATAGACAACACCAGTCAATTTACAGAAACCTTTGATCTCGGTCAGATACCCGCCGGAGTGTACAATGTACAGATAAAAAGCGGTGAGCGTGTGACGAATAAGCGAATAACGATACAGTAAGGCTAGCTTGTTAAGTGTGGCACACCTATACGTGTGCCACACCTATAGGTGGGGCACGATTAACTAAGGAAGTAACTTTTTCCAGGTGTGAATTACTAAATTTTCATCTTGAAGCCATCCTCAAAATAACTATTTGGGGATGGCTTCAAATACTTTTGAGGCATACCTAATCAGGCATTATCCCTTGTAAGCTGCAACATATTTGAGGAGATCAGGATAATTGGTGAGCAATGGGGCGATGTCGTCTTCCTGGATTTTTACACCATTCAGATAAGGAACCACTCTGGCTTCCCGATAGCCAATTTCGACCAACTCTTTGCAATAGGAAAAGGCAGGATCAAAGGTTTTAAAAAGACCTGCGGTATAGCGGTAATTTTTTTCAGTAAAGCCTTTTTCGACCATCGCATCAGGTAGAGCGGTGTAATTATCATCATTGTAGACTCCCGAGGCTTCGGTGATCAGAATGCGGTAGGATAATCCTTTTGAAACTTCCAAAAAACCGGCTCCCTGCGGAGTGGCCATAAAAGCTGACACCTTAGGGACCTCCGGTTGAAGTAGGAGGTCATTTTTTTGCCCATTGCCGCCAAGTAGCTCCAACCGTCGGTTTAATTTCGCACCAGTAGGGTTGGGGTTACCATTTAGTTCCTGTAGAGCAATCGGATAATTGGAGCCAACTCCGGTTACCGTAAGTTGCTGCGGTTCGACTCCTTTGGAAACCATATATTCCGCTACTTTTTCGGATCGTTTGACAGCAAAATACAGATCGTATTTATCCGGGTTCTCCTCATCGTCTGAATGGCAGATAATCGTGGTTTGTATGTCGTTTTCACTATTTAATAATTTGATGGCCGGAACAAGTTTTCCCTGGTTCATGATACTCAGCAGGTCGTCTTCGTCCCGGTAATTGAGTAAGGGAACGCTTAACACTTCTACCTCCTCCTTTCTTTCTGCTTGATCAGTTGTTTCTTCTTCAACCAAAACTTCTTGCTGTTCGCTATCATCAGATGAGATCATGACAAAAGGTTCAGAAGGAGTGAGTTGGTAGTTTTGAACAGATTTAAAGAAAGCCGTGTAGATATCATAGCCGCCGTAGCCTTCCTTTCGGTCTGACGAAAAATAGGCCCGCACGCCGTCCGCCGTTAATCTAAAGTAGAGATCGTCGCCCCCCGAATTGATTGGAATACCCAGATTTTCAGGGGTCTTCCAGGAGGATTTTTCTGTATCAAAAGTAGCTTTAAGGATATCCAATCCCCCCATACTTTTTCGGGGATGGTTGGTGCTGTAAAACAGGATCTTTCCGTTAGCTGCCAAAAAAGGGGTTCGTTCGTCATATGCGGTATTGATCGCCGGCCCTAGATTTTGGGGTTTTGTCCAGCCCTTGCCTTGGCGGGTGCTGATAAACAGGTCACTACCACCATATCCTTCCAGGCTACGACTAGAAAATACCATAACGGAATCGTTAAAAAAATAGAGGTCAACATCTCCTTTTTCAGGAAAAAAGGGCGCTTGGAGGTCAGCTGATTTTAAGGCCCAGTCCTCGTTTTGCTGAAAGGTATCCACTAAAATATTTCCACTAAATCGCTGGTGCCCCCGAAAAAAGTAGATCACCGTACCGCCGTTGGTAAACCCTAGTACAATATCATTGAAAGCGGAATTAAGCAGGGAACTCAGCTGTTCCGGTCGTGTCCAGGAACCGTCAATAACATCCGCGTAAAACATGTCCGTTTTATAATTTCCAAACTGCTCATCTTTAAATCCTTTTTCATCTCTTAGTCCGCCTTTGCTATTCTTTCTGTTAGAAGCAAAATACAGACGGGCTTCGTAATTCGGGCTGGGTAGTGGAGCTATTTCATCTTGTTGAGTATTGACTGGCGAGCCGATATTTTCAACAATAGCCAGCTTTTCTTTGTGCACTAGGCTAACGCCCTGCCCACACCTCTTGATCATATCTTTTATGGCTGCTCTGCTAGGTTGGTTATCCTGTTCGACTCGCAGATATTCCTTATATTGTTCTATTGCTTGTTCGTATTGTTGTTTAGCCTGATAAACCTTCCCTAAATAGAGGTAGGTCTGAGATTCGGGCTTTCTTCTAAGCAGGTCGTTAAGCAGGGTCAGGGCATAATCCAATTGGTTGGTTTCATAGTAGCAAATGCCCAGTTTCAAAAGGATTTCTTCATCTGCTTTTTTGAGAGATTGATACTCTTGAAAATGCTTGAGTGCATCCGTATATTTCTCATTGGCGAAAAAAGCTTCTGCTTTTTCCAGAATATCTTTAGCATTTTGAGCAAAGGTAAGGCCGGGGAATAGAAAAAGAAAAAATAACACACATCGATACATATCCAGGAATTTATGGCTAAATTATAAAAAAAACCACAGGGACATAGAGCAGCTATGGTAAACCCTCTTTGTCTCTGTGGTTAAAAAAATAATAACCTGGTATTTCCTTTACATCGTTTGGTTAATGTCGAAACCTTCCAGATAATCGGCTACTTTTCTTACAAAAGATCCTCCCAGGTAGCCGTCTACCACCCGGTGGTCATAAGCATGAGATAAGAACATCATGTGCCGGATAGCAATCAGGTCGCCATATTCAGTTTCCACAACAGCGGGTTTCTTACGAATCGCTCCTGCAGCCATAATAGCCACTTGAGGTTGATTGATGATAGGCGTTCCCAAGACATTACCGAAGGTACCTACATTCGTTAGGGTGTAAGTGCCACCCTGAATTTCTTCCGGTTTTAGTTTATTCTCCCGTGCTCTTCGTGCCAGATCATTTACTTTTTTTGTTAATCCGAGCAGATTCAAGTGATCAGCATTATGGATGACTGGTACGATTAAGTTGCCGGAAGGCAATGCGACCGCCATTCCGACATTGATATTCTTTTTCCGGATAATTTTGTTGCCGTCCACAGAGATATTGATCATCGGGAAGTCCTGAATCGCTTTTACGATGGCCTGGATAAAAATAGGGGTATAGGTTATCTTTTCGCCGTGTTTAGCCTGGAAATCTTTTTTTACCTTATTTCTCCAGTTGACGATATTAGTCAGATCGGCTTCTACGAAGGAGGTAACGTGAGGGGAAGTGTGTTTTGAATTGACCATATGCTGAGCAATCAGTTGCCGCATGCGGTCCATTTCGATAATTTCCACATTTCCTGAGTCGGCTCCGTTCACGGGAGTAGGCTGAGGAGCAGGAGGAGGCGTTGCAGCCATTTGTGTGGTCGTAGTAGCGGGTTGCTGCGTTGGTTGAGGCGCTGTCACCCTACCGGCGGCTTTATCATCCAGATAAGCCAAGATATCTTTCTTCGTCACACGTCCCTGCAAGCCGGTTCCTGGTATGGATTCGAGTTCGGCAACGGAGATGTTTTCCTTTTTAGCAATCGTCTTCACAAGAGGAGAATAAAAGCGTTCGGTCGACGAAAAATCAGCAGTAGAAACCTGCGCAGTAGCGGGCTGGGGGGTTGGTTGGGGCGCTTTTTCCTGAGGTTGGTGTTCTTCTGTACCATTGCTGGTGGAAGTAGCTGTTTCTTTGAGGGCAGGAGAGGGCTCTGCACTTTCGCCTTCCGTTTGGATAATTGCGATCACCTTACCGATTTCTACCACATCATTTTCTGCAAACATGATCTTGCTAATGGTACCCTCTACCGGTGAAGGCACTTCTGAATCGACCTTGTCGGTTGCGATCTCCAGGATAGGTTCATCCACTTCCACGATATCTCCCTCACTTTTCAACCATTTCAAGATGGTTGCTTCCATGATACTTTCGCCCATTTTGGGCATGATAAGTTCGTGCTGAGCCATATATTATTTCTTTTTAATTCATCAACTTAAAGTAAGTAGGAATGATATTTTTGAAAACTACTGTTTTTACAAAAAATAATTTTGAAAAATAACCTGTCAAGGATCAATTTCAGGGTGCAAAATTAAGGTAAATATTGCGCTAACAAAAATTTTCTTACCATATTAAGTGCGTAGGAACTTGTATATTTTATATTCATTAAACGATCTTTACCGAGCTGAAGTTTATGGGTGACAACCTTTTCTTTATTCCCAACGGCAATCCATATGGTACCTACGGGTTTTTCCTTGGTTCCTCCTCCAGGCCCGGCAATTCCGGAAGTCGCTATGCCGATATCTACCTTTAAAGCCTGAATGATTCCTTTTACCATTTCTTGAACAGTTGGTTCGCTAACGGCCCCGTGGTTGACCAGGGTAGCTTTTTGAACACCCAGTCGATATTCCTTTACATCGTTGGAATAGGCTACAATACTGCCTTTGAAGTAGGCGGAAGAGCCAGGGATGGAGGTGATGCGCTGAGCGACTGTTCCGCCGGTGCAACTTTCTGCAGTACCGAGCATTAATCCGTTTTCTTTTAATAGTATACCAATAGCTTGCTCCAGTAAGTCTTTATCATAGCCGTAAACGTATTCAGGAATGGTCGCTACCAGTTCATCCACTTTCTGAGAGAGCAACTGTTCTGTTTCTGCTTGATCATCTCCTTCAATGGTCAGTCTCAGTCGCACTTCTCCGACGTTTGGCAAGAAGGCTAGTTTCATGTTCTCGGGAAGATTATCTTCAAATTGCTCCAGCAGTTGAGCCAGGTGGGATTCTCCCGTTCCGGCCGTTCGAATGGTGCGGTATAAAAAGGTTCTTGAAGAGTATCCGCCAATTAATCTAGGTAGTACTCCGTTTTCCATAATATATTTCATCTCATAAGGTACGCCAGGCATCGATACCATGATCGTTCCGTTTTGCTCGAACCACATACCGGGAGCAGAGCCTTTCTTGTTGTACAATAATTCGGCATTGGCAGGCATATAGCATTGCTGTTTATGTGCCGGGGTAGTAGGGCGCCCCAGACGACTAAAGATTTTTTGAATGCGATCCCAGGTTTCCTGGCTGAAGGTCATTCCTACCTTGTAGTAATCGGCAATGGCCACTTTGGTAATGTCATCTTTGGTGGGCCCAAGCCCGCCGGTCATCAATACTAGATCGGCTATCTCCGAAGCTTCCTGCAGTTTCTTAATGATAAGCTCGTGGTCATCGGCAATGGCCACCACCTCCACCACCTTAAATCCAACCTCATTGAGCCGCTCGCCCAGCCAGGCAGCATTCGTGTTGATCACTTGCCCGATTAATAATTCATCGCCTATAGAAAGTATGTATGCGGTCATAAGTTAATTTGAAAACGTTGAAAATAAATTTTATTAATCGATAAGGATGCTAAGCATGAAGTACTAACATTCAATACCAACCAATTGTTATTTATTATCCTTTTCCTCAAACCCTCATTGCACATTCTTTATTGCACATTGCACATTGCACATTGCACCTTCTAATATCTACCTTTTCTGTAAAGCTATGGAAACCAAAGGCTTTAGCGTATTCCAGTAGTGACGTAGTCACAAAAATTTTATTTGGTTTGCCCCACCATTGAAATAGTGGGTTGATAATTGTTGCTTTCCAAAGTTGTTTTCTCATTCCACATTGCCCATTCCTCATTCCACATTGCACATTGCCCATTCCTCATTGCTCACTGCTCCTCATTATTGATAGATCTGATCCAGATATCTCGTTGTGGGAAGGCAATGACTACGTCATGTTCCCGAAACAGGTGATCAATTTCGAACCGCAGGTCGCTGGTGATATCTTCGATGATCGGGAATTTTTGGGTCCAGAATAGGAGCTGAAAATCGAGGGAGGACTCTCCGAATGCGGTGAATCGGACGGTTGGGGCCGGAAAGGTAAGGATGTGCTTTACATTTTCGACACTTTGCAGGAGTAGTTTTTTCACTAGTGTTGTATCAGAGCCATAAGCCACTCCTACGTTAAGTTTGAACCTGGCTTTATTATCAAAATGACTCCAGTTTACTACATTCTCGGTGATTAATTTAGAGTTGGGGACAATAACGTCGATATTGTCGCGCGTATTGATCTGAGAGGTGCGCAACCCGATGCGTTTGACCGTACCCACCATCCCGTCAATATCAACCATATCTTCCACTTCGACTGTTCGTTCGAATAACAGAATGATCCCTGAGATCAGGTCATTAAAAGTTTGTTGCAGGCCCAGACCAATTCCTACTAACAGCGCTGCTGCACCACCCCAGATCACCGTCATTTTAATGCCCAGGCTGTCCATTGCCCAAAGGGCGGCAATGACATATAAAATATAAGTCAATAGTTGATTAATAGCATATTGAGACCCGGTATTGATCTGTCGGTTGCGGTAGTAGGTGTGTAAGAAAAGCTGGACGATAATCCATATCCCCAACCGGGCAATCAATAGGATAAGAATGGCTTTTACAATATTCGATAATTTGAAGGTGATTATTTCGTCGCCTTCTTCAATGGTGTAAAAAGTATAATCCAATTGAAAACTTCTCAGGATATATAAAACCGCAAAGGCGAAAACGATGTACTGAATGGTTCGGTTGGCAGCGATCCCGATCTCTTTGCGGAGATCGCCGAAGGGACGGTCGGGAATCTTATTTCCACGAGACTTGTAATACTGAGCAATGAGATATTTTGAAAGAATCCAGTCAAGTAATAATGCAAATTGAAAAATCAAAAGACCTTCGAAAATAGTTGATACCCAAATTTCTGCCTGTTCGTTTTGAAAAAGCAAATAGTCTAGATCCAGCAGGGAGATCAGAATAACAATTACTGCAAAAAGCAATATTGCCCTTAGAATTCGGAAAATACGGTTTTTTCTACCTGTTTTGATCTTTTCTTTCCTAAAATAGGTTTTCAATAGCCTTCTGATCAAAAAGAAATACAGTAATAAGGCTATTAAAAGCGTACCGGAGGCAGCGAGTATTTGCCCTACCGTGAATGCCTTCCCTGCAATTTCGAACAAAACATCAGAAAAATTCATAGTTTACGGTTCTTTCTATAATAGATAACTAAATCTGCTTGATCTGCTAAGTACTGATAAAATTATCCGAAAAGATAAAAAAATGATTTTATTGCAGCTTCTTAAATTTTAAGTTCTTGCTGCATTATCTTTACATTTTTTTTCGTTCTGTTTGAAAATTGAAGCAAACTTATTGATTTTGAGTATACGTATCTATCTTTTTTTTATTCTTACCATCGGGTTTCATGCCATCTCTTTTAGCCAAGAACTAATCCTGGAGCGGTTAAATGATCAAATCAATTCTAAATATGATGAAATTACCCCGGTGGTTTCAAGAGACGGCCAAACGCTTTATTTTACGAGGGTAGGTTCTCCTGATTATGACCGGACGCTCATGGAGGATGAGGATAATCTTTTTGAGCTTTTTGAACGAAAAGAATATCACGAATACCTCCAGGAGATCTATTCTATGATCGCTCAACAGCGGATCGTTAATCCGGTTTCTTCCCGTTTTAATCAGGATGTCTGGATTGCCAAGGCGGAACAGGATTCTTTCGTCAGCGTAGAGCATCCAACTTACCCGCTCAATAATGCGCTACCCAACAGCATCTGCTCGGTGACGCCTTTCGATAATACATTTGTGATCATCAATCAATTTCCAAAAGATGGCGGAATGAATAAGGGCTATTCCATTATCCAGCAAGTAAATGATAGTACCTGGACATTTCCGGAGCCGATCACTATCGAAGATTACTACAACCTTCAGGAAAAGGTTAATATGACTATGAGTACGGACGGAAGTGTGATCATCTTCTCGATGATTCGGGAAAATGCTTATGGGCAGAGTGATCTTTACGCCAGCTTTCGTAAGGAAGGGAATACCTGGGGGCCGCCGATCAATCTGGGACCTTTGGTCAATACCCATCACCGGGAGACTACGCCCTTTTTATCAGATGATAATAAAACGCTGTACTTTGCTTCTGATCGTAGAACTGCTTTTGGACAGCGGGATATCTATCTGGTATTCCGGCTGGATGATACCTGGCAGAAATGGTCGGCTCCGGCCCGTTATAAAAAGCCGGTCAATTCGATTTGGGACGACAGTCAGCCCTATTTTAATTCGGCCACAGGCTATCTCTATTTTTCTTCTAACAGGGATCAATCCAAGGATATTTACCGGGTGCGGGTTGCCCCTCCTATTCCATTCACAGTAACGGTAAAAGGGCGTATCCTGAATGCTAAAACGAATAAACGAATGGCTGCGAAAGTTATCTCCGGACCTGCCACCCAGTCTAACGTCCGCAATGTGTATCTTTCTGAAGACGGGACGTTTAAATTGACGGTTTCCAAAGGACAGCAAATAAAACTTTTACCGGAAAAGACAGGTTATATCGGAAGGGTAGATACGGTCTTTTTCAAAAAATCTTATGTATATTACAAAGAATATGAAGTAACGCTGTATCTCGACCCGGTGGAAGTAGGCATGAAAGTAGAGCTGCCGCCCATTTACTTTAAACAGTCGACGCCCATTATTTTGGAAAAGTCCTTCCCAACCCTGGACGAACTTGCTGATTTTATGAAAGAAAACGGATCTGTAAAGATCAAGATCGAAGGACACACCGATAATCAGGGGGATAAAGCCTCTCTAAAGCAACTTTCAGAGCAGCGGGCGGAAGCTATTAAGGAATATCTGATGGGGAGAGGGATTGAAACAAACCGCTTGCAAACAGTGGGGCTTGGAGATACCCGGCCCGTCAATGATAATTCGACCGAAGAACTGCGAAAACAAAACCGAAGAGTAGAATTTGTCGTTATTGAGAAATAAAATCAAAGGAATCCTTACCTTTGAAGAAAATATTGTTTTCAGAATGCTAAATACCTTTGCCAAGTTTTTTTCTATAATTGGTCACCCTCTCCTTATCTTAACCTATATCCTATTGTTATTACTATGGATGAACCCCTACCAGTTTGGCGTTTATAAATTAGGTGATATGCTCCCGTTTGTGGTGCTGGTATTCCTGTCTACCTTTGCCCTTCCAGCTTTTGCTTGCGCATTAATGGTTCCGCTGGGATTTATCAATTCGTTGAGTATGAAAGACCCTAAAGAACGTATCGGACCCTACATTGCAACAGGTATTGCCTATTTGTGGATGTTTCAAACCACCATTTACAATCCGAATATCCCCATCGCATTCAAAATTTTTATTCTGGGAGCTACGATCTCACTATTTTTAGCCTTTTTTATCAATAATTTCTCCAAGATCAGCATTCATGCGGTCGGTATGGGAGGTATGGTGGGGATGATGGTCATTGCCATGTATATCTATTACTTCGGATCTTTTAACCTGGTGTTTCCAAGCGGATTTGGCATTCTGGAACTGAATACGACAACTATGCTTATGGCCGTAATTATTCTTGCCGGTATTGTCGGTACGTCGCGATTAATATTGAAAGCCCATGAACCAAGTGATCTATATGGCGGTTACTTGGTTGGATTTTGTGCGCAGTTTATTGCGCTTCGCTTTTTACTTTAAGAAATGGAAAATTTATGATGACAACCAATACGCGATCAAAAAAAGCAATTATTGTAGGAGCGGGCTTAGTTGGCAGTCTCTGGGCAGTATTACTGGCAAAAAGGGGTTACCAAATCGATGTCTATGAAAGAAGACCCGATATGCGAAAAGCGGGTTTTAAAGGAGGCCGGTCTATCAACCTGGCGCTGAGTACCAGAGGCTGGAAAGCCTTGGAAAAGGCAGGTGTAAAGGCTAATATAGAGTCGGATGGCATTCCCATGAAAGGGCGGATGATGCACAGCACAGAGGGGAGGTTGACGTTCCAGCCTTATGGGAAAGAAGGCCAGGCGATCTATTCCGTTTCGAGAGGGGGCTTAAATCTGGAGTTAATTAATTTGGCAGACGAGCATGACAATGTAAACCTCCATTTCAACCAGCGATGTACAGATATTGATTTGCAGGATTATTCCCTTACGTTCGAAGACCAGGAAAATCACCAAACAAAGACGGTCACTGCTCCTTTAATTTTTGGAACGGACGGAGCCTTTTCAGCAATCCGGGGAAGCTTGCAAAAAACCAACCGCTTCAATTATCAGCAGCGCTATCTGGACCACGGCTACAAAGAATTAACGATTCCCCCTTCAGAAAATGGCGATTTTCAGATCGAGAAAAATGCCCTGCATATCTGGCCGCGAAAAAGTTTTATGCTGATTGCGCTCCCTAATCCTGACCGTAGTTTCACCTGCACCTTGTTTCTACAATTCGAAGGTGAAGAATCTTTTGAGACTTTACAGACGGAGGATCAGATTCTGGCTTTTTTTAATAAATATTTCAAAGATACGATCCCTTTAATTCCTAATTTGGTAGAAGAATTCCAAACCAACCCTACATCCAGTTTAGTAACTATCCGCTGTGCACCCTGGCAATATAAGAAGAGGATCCTCCTGATGGGTGATGCCAGTCATGCCATCGTACCGTTCTATGGTCAGGGCATGAATTCCGGTTTTGAGGATTGTAGTATTCTGGATGATATGGTGGATCAGTTTGATGAAGACTGGGATCAGATTTTCGAACATTTCAATGCCACCCGTGTTCAGGACGGCAATGCCATCGCTGATCTGGCTTTACGTAATTTTATCGAGATGCGCGATCACGTAGCCGATCCCAAATTTTTATTACGCAAAAAAATAGAAGCTCATCTGCATAAGAAGTATCCGGATCAATTTCTTCCGGTATACTCTATGGTTACCTTTAGTCATATTCCCTACCACAAAGCATTGGAAGAAAGCCACGCCCAAGATAGACTTTTTGAAAAAATACTGGCGATTGACGGAGTAGAGGAAAAGTGGGACGGACCGGAGGTGGAAGCGATATTTAAACAATGGGCTGAACGCCATGATGCTGTAACGACTTAATGAGGACAGGAGGACTAGAAAACCGGACGACCAGAAGACAGGAGGACAAGAAAACCAGAGGAAAAGAGGATAAGACACTTAATATAAAATTCAGTCTGAAGGACTGATACCTTATAAACCAAAACTAGGTGCGCCTCTGCGAGAACTATTTAAATTCAGTACATAAATGAAAGCAGTAATTCCAGTAGCTGGAGCGGGAACGAGGCTGAGGCCTCACACGTACACCCAACCGAAGCCTCTGATTCCGGTTGCGGGCAAGGCGATTATTTCATTTATCATTGAGCAGCTGATCAATGTCGGGATAAACGACTTTGTATTTGTCATCGGTTATCTTGGAGAGAAGATCAAGTTATTTATTGAGAACAATTATCCGCATATCAATAGCGAGTTTGTGCTTCAGGACAAGCGGGAAGGGTTAGGGCATGCTATATGGGCAGCAAAGGGGCCCTTGCAGCATACAGATGAGCTCTTTATTATTTTAGGCGATACGATTTTGGAAGTAGATTTGCAGCGCATGATCGATATGCCAACCTCCTGTCTCGGTATCAAAGCGGTAGATGATCCGCGTGAATTTGGAGTGGTAGAATTGAAAGAAGGCGGGCTAGCCAAGCGAGTAATTGAAAAACCGCGTATTCCAAAGTCTAACATGGCCCTAGTTGGAATTTACAAGATCAAAGAGGTGGAGGCATTATTAAATGCACTGGATTATAATATCAATAATAATATAAGAACCTACGGCGAGATCCAGCTCACCGATGGTATTATGCGAATGATCGATCAAGGGGTTACCTTCAGTACGATCGTTGTCAATAACTGGTTTGATTGTGGTAAAAAAGAGATTCTACTGGAAACCAACGCCAAATTGCTTGATAAACAAGATTACGATCCATCCACCCTGCCTGCTTGTGATAATTCTATCATCATCCATCCTGTAAGTATCGGAAAAGACTGTACGATTAAAAACTCTATTATTGGTCCTCATGTCACCATTGGAAATAATGCGGTGATCAATTATTCTATAGTTAAGGAGTCGATTATTGGCAGTTATGCACATATAGAGGATGTGGTATTGCAACAATCGTTGGTTGGAAGTGATGCAGCGATTAGGGGTTTGAGTCAGAGTTTGAATATTGGGGATAATACAGAGATAGATTTTAGTTGAAAATAGTCTTGAGTCGTGAGCCTTGGGTCTTGAGAAGAAATAACTTTGCGGAATCTACTCAATTCGTTCAATCTTCCAATCCATCAATTCCTCCTTCGTTTTTTCAAAATTACTGCTAATGCCCAATAAAAATCCTCCTCCGCCGGCACCGCAGAGCTTGAGTAAAAAAGCATTTGAGGATAGGCCCTTTTCCCAGATGGCTCGACAATGCTCCGGGATCATGGGCTGAAAAAGCTCGTATTGGATAGTCGAAATATTACGAAACTCTTGAAAAAGCAACTCCTCTTCAGCTTGGAGGAAAGCCTTGATGGCCTTGTTGGTGGCGCCTGTTAATTCCTGTTGGCAACGGTTGAGGAAGTCTGGCTGTTTACAGTTTTCCAGATATATTTCTACCAGCGGGCCGGTAGATCTGGACTTTTCGGTATCGAGCAAAAAAAGAGTGAACTGCTGATCGGAGGTGTCTGGTAGACTGACGATTTGCAGGGTTTTATCAGCATAAATTTGTAGCGGTTGATCCAAAAAAGAAACCAAGGGATCAATACCGGAGCTGGCGCCGTGGAAGAAATCTTCCAGTTGGGCAAATCCTTTTTTCAGCCAATTGAGATCGTCTTTCTTCTTATCCATTCCGTACTTAGAATAGAGGCCGGCGCACAGCGCCCCGGAACTGCCTACTCCATAACCAGTAGGGATGGTCGATTGAAATATAAGCCCTTTTTCCAGGTCCTTTTCGAAGGCATCGATATCAATTTCGAACAGTTGTTTTTCTTCCGTTTGTAAAGCGGATAAATAACTGTTCCATTTCAGAAGGTTTTTCTGCTGATTTTTGGTAGCAGAAGAGTCGAAAGCCCAGTTTCCGAAATAGCGACGGAAAGTTACAGCCAATGCTTCAGAGCCTTGAATGACCGTATATTCTCCGAAAAGTAAAAGTTTTGCCGGGAAATGAGTCATTTTTAGAAGTAAAGTTAATTGAGTAGACTAGTTAAAAGGTTAATAAAAGACAATAATAATCAAAAACCAATCAACCAATCAACTCAATTAACTTCTTTTACTAAATACTATTGTAAAGATAATTGCTGGGTAAACACTTTATCGTTTTGAAGGAAGCGTACGATATAGTTTGCTTTTGGCAATTTGCCAAGGTCGTATGTTTTGTCAAATTGACCGTCAAAGCCGGTATAGACTTCCTGGAGTATGCTTTTTCCGTTAAGGTCTGTGATATCTAGGATAAGGTCGCCAGTCTTGCCGGTAAATTGAATACGAACACTACCTTTGGAAGGATTAGGCGTCATTTTAAATTTTTTCAGGTTAAGCTGGGCTTTATCAGGAGCCTCTAGTCGCTGACTAGCATCTTCTTTAGGTAATTTAAAAGAGATAGGCAGGGCGAGCTGAACATTAACAGGTTTTCCGTTTTGATAACCTGGCGTCCAGGCTTCATCCAATTCATTCATTCTATTGAATACCCTCAATACCTCATCATCACAATCTTCAGAAAGTGATTTGACGATATCCAGATCGCCCACTTCGCCTGTGGCCTTAACAACAAATTGAATAACTACTACTCCTTCCGTACCAGCTTTTTTAGCTGATTCAGGATAAACAAGATTTTCACTGATAAATTCCTTCAGTTTAGTATTGGAGCACGTTACTCCTTCATCTTCTGTGCATCCGGGGAAAATCGGCATTCTCTCAGCCACTCTAAATAGTTGCGCCTTATCTTGCTCTTTTGATTTAGGCTTCTCTTTATCGTCTAATTTAAACTTAAAAGGAAGGGTCAATTGTACAGCTACTTTTTCTCCTTGTATTTTTCCTGGTGTCCAGGTTGGCATTGCATTGACTACCCTTACTGCTTCTGCTCCCATACCGTATCCAGGATCTTTCAGGACTTTCGCACTTACCACCTGACCTTTTTTGTCAACTATAAAGGAAACGACAACCATTCCTTCATGACCGTTCTTTTTTGCTTCAGTAGGATACTTTAAATTATCGATAATAAATTGCACCATTTTCTGCTTAGAACAAGCCATATCATCTTCTTCACATCCGGCAAACGTTGGGTTTACCCCCTTTGTATAAACAGGACCTTCCTCAGATTGGAGATAAGTTGGATCAGCAGCTTGATTTTTAAACCCAAACTTCATAAGGTGGGTGTCTTTAAATAGAACAAAAGCATCATTTTCAGCGGCCACTTCTTCGACAATTGCTTGCAATTTTTTCTGATGCTTCGGATATTTTGCTTTGTAATCCATGTAGGTTAGAACCATTTCCTGCATGATGTCGCCATCTTTCCCGGCGAGGTCATCACCTTCGAATCGGCTTTGTACAATTTTTTCAAAGTGTTTTTTAATCTCTTCAGGATTAAAATCGCCGTCAGCAAATAATTCAGTGTGGTTACCAGTATCGAGAGCAGTAGTAGTCCAGCTATTGCTGGCAAGTAGTGCGGCCATTAAAAACAGTAGTGGAATAATAGGGACATATTTCAGCAAAGCTTTTCGCTTAGATCGCTTTCTTGTCATCATGTGAATTCGATTTTTAATTTGTGATTGAAAATTGTTTGCTAGGGCAACCGGTTGTCCGGATAGCGATTGCCTGATCAACAAATGGCCATATGGTTTTACTGCAGTTTGACGCAGCACTGCTGCATCGGCTAAATACTCATGAACGATCGTTAATTCTTTTTTATACAAATGGATGATGGGGTTCCACCAAAAAACGAGTTTGATGAATTCTATGAATAATATATCCAGGCTATGTTTTCCTTTGATATGAGCCCGCTCATGCTCCAGAATTTTGGCTTCATCTTCTTTAGATAATAGTTGAAGTTTGCTCAAAAACAGCAGCGCCAGAAAGGAAAATGGCGGATGATTTTCACGGGTGCGCACCAGGCGGTAATCGGGGTTGTACTCTATATCAGCTGTTTTTAGTAGCCTTAGAATTCTCGAAGATCCCGCAATGGTTCTAAAAAAGACCAAAATTCCTCCAATGCAAAAGAGAGCTGTTATGGTATATCGTGTCCAGTCGATGCGGTAAACCGGTTCAATTACGAATGTTTCAAGGGTATACTCTGCATTTTGAACTCCTATCGTTATAGGTTGTAAATAAACCATAGGTGTTTCTTCAATACTTTGGCTGGGATTAGGAATAAATCCTGCTAGCGGAAGTAATAAGCTTAATGCAATAGTCCCTAATAAATACCATCGGTTGAGGTTGAAAAAGGTCTCCTTCCGTAGAAAGAAATAATAGAAGCCATAAAAAACAGCCCAAAGCACACTGACCTGGAGTAGATAGATTACCATGATTGCTTAATATTATTATTTGTTTTGCGCGGTTGATCATTGAAGGTATAATTTACTGTTTTAATAAATATCCTTTACTTACAATCAACCAATAAACTCAATCAACTTATTTTACTAACTATTATCATCTTCTAAGCGATTGATTAAATCATTCAAATCATTGACACTAAGATCGTCTTTTTTCACCAAAAAAGAGACCAGGCTATTCATGGAGCCCTCAAAGTAACTATCTACAAAGTTTTTGAGTTTGTATTCGCCATATTCTTCTTTGGAAATGATCGGGGCATACTCATAGGTCCGCCCATAAGCCTTAAAGCCCAGGAAACTCTTATTTCCCTCCTGATTATCCAGCCCCCTAACGATGGTTGAGATGCTGCTATGAGGTGGCAGGTCTTCCCCGGTTTCTTTGGCGATAAACTCCCGTATATCCCTGACAGTACACGGTCCGATCTTCCAGATAATTTGCATGATCTCCTCCTCAGCTTTGGTCAATTTTTGCATAAGTATTCAGTTTGTTTTTCAACTTGACAATACAAACATATAACTATTTTTTTAGTTATGCAAGTAAATTGTATTTTTATAACTAAAAAAACAGTTATGTCAGTGTTTAGGTGTGGCACACCTATAGATGTGCCACACCTATAGGTGGGGTACAATCATTTTTGCCAATTCCGGCTTAAGTAGCTGTAGATTAGTTTGTTAGGTCGGTTTTCGCTGGAATAAATCTGACAGCGATGAAATTAGCCAACGTGCAGTCCACCTATACGTGCAGTCCACCTATAGGTGGACTGCACGTATAGGTGGACTGCACCTAAAAAACTTTTTCAAATCAGAAACTTCACTTATATTGAGACTTCTTAAAATCAAAAACAATTAAATGTCCAACTCTACCCCTACCGCTTTTACAAGCCTTGTTGATCCTGTTGAAATTGCTAAATGGAATGACCTTAAAGACCGAACCCCTGCACACGCCTTGGTTGAGAATACAGACCTGGTGATCGTCCGGTTTGATGATACCGTTTCGGTGCTTTATGGAAGATGCCTCCATCGCGGAGCTATACTTGCCGATGGCTTTGTCGATGATGAAGATAACCTGATTTGTGGCGTTCATAATTGGGATTACCGTATCGACTCCGGGGTGAGTGCCTGTCACACCAACAATTGCCCGGTCGGTATTGCTACCATGAAAGACCACCTACGCGCCCGACTTGAAATTGAAAAATCAGCTAAGCAGTTAAATAATTTCTTTACTACCACCAATGATCTCATTAAAGTAGTAGCTCGCGCCTGCGGTTATGACGACATATCGAAGTTTAATAAGGGAGATCTGAGTACTTTTAACATCGATATGCATCGGTTGACGGGGATTAGCTACGCAGGCACTGAATTCTAAAATTTCTCGCAGAGCCGCAAAGATCGCAGAGTACCACTTTGCGATCTTTGCGGCTCTGCGAGAAACCTTAGGTTTAACTTTAAACTATTAAACCAAATAATGAACGAGTGGTATCTTCCCATAACAATTTTACCAAGTGTGGGCTTCTTTATTATGGCGACTGCAAATATCTCTAATGCACTGAGTGGAGAGATTTCGATGTTGATCGAATCTCAGAAAGAGTGTAACCAGAAGATTGCCTTGAAAAAAATCGATCAATTGCAGGTGTTGACCAGATCAGCTGTATTTCAGTATATAAGTGCCGCCCTGCTCTGTTTAGCTGGTTTAATTGCCGGGCTTCAGGCTAATTTCGCTGTTGAAGTAGGAATGTATGTCGCATTGTTGGTTTGTTTGGGAATCGGAGGCATACTAATAGGGCTATTCTATCTGATTGTATATGCCTTCAGAGCTGTCGGTATCAAAAGAGATCAATTTTATAGTAATCTGGATAAGTAAACAACGAGTAATGTGCAATAGGCAATTACTCATTATTAATTTACTCAACACCCACTGCTAAACACCAATAAAAATGAGCGAAAACGTAATCTGGCATAAAGTCCTTGAAAACCCGGCAGACTTACCTGAAGGGCGGGTAACTACCGTTACCGCAGCCCACAAATCATTTTGTCTTACTCACCATAAAGGTGAATTTGGCGCTTTGGATAATAAATGCCCGCATCAGGGAGGTCCATTGGGAGAGGGATCCATTGAGAACGGCTTATTGCGTTGCCCCTGGCACGGCTGGGATTATGATCCGCTGACTGGCAAGGCTCCGGGATATGATGATGGGGTAGATACCTTTCCGGTGGAAATCCGAAAGGATGGTATTTATATTGGGTTACCTGAAGAAAAGCCACATGTACGAACCGTTTCTGATGTTATGGCGGAAACGATGGTCAATTGGGGAGTTGATACAGTGTTTGGAATGGTCGGACACTCCAACCTGGGCTTTGCTGATGCAATGCGCAGGCAGGAAGAACAAGGAAAGCTCACCTATATAGGTATTCGCCATGAAGGTGCCGCTGCCTTTGCCGCTTCTGCCTATGGAAAATTGACCGGGCGCCCCGCTGCCTGCTTTGCTATTGCCGGCCCCGGCTCCACCAATATGTATACCGGGATGTGGGATGCCAAAGTAGACCGAGCCCCTCTGTTGGCTATTACCGGTCAAGTGGCTACTCAGGTGTTGGGGACTGGTAATTTTCAGGAAGTTGACCTGGTCAGAGCCTTTCAGACGGTAGCGGAATTTAATCATCGTGTGCAACGCGATAGTTTACATGCTGAGTTAATGACCCTGGCCATTAAACACGCCCTTTTGAAAAGGGATGTTTCCCACCTTACCCTTCCTGACGAAATACAGACCCTGCCGGTAGAAGAAGAGCCTGCTCAAGATCCCGAAGACCGGATCACTCCCCGACAAATTGCTCCTCCCAAACAAATGCTGGATAAAGCGATCAACCTGATCAAGAAAGCTAAACGCCCCTTGATCATTGTAGGCCATGGGGCTCGCTTTCATATGGAAGCTATTACCAACTTTGCCGAAACACTTGGTTGCCCGGTGGTCACCACTTTCAAAGGGAAAGGGCAAATTCCGGATAATCACCCCCTGGCAGGGGGTGTACTCGGGCGTAGCGGCACACCTATAGCCTCCTGGTTTATGAATGAAGCTGACCTTTTAATTGTGCTTGGCGCCTCGTTTTCCAAACACACTGGTATTACCAATAAAGTTCCTACCATACAGGTGGATTTTGATCCCCTGGCGCTGAGTAAATTCCATAAGATTAATGCGCAACTATGGGGAGAACTATCGGTGACAGTAGAATTATTGAAAAAGGCGGTTGAGGAGAAGCACCACTGTAGCGATCAACGACCGGAAGTCAAAGAGCGGTGGGATATATGGAAGGCAGAAAAAACAAAACGTCTAAAGGCAGATGCTTTTTACAAATCTCACACTTCCGAATGTCGTTGAGTAATGCTTCCATAATTATCCCTCCATTTGCAGCGCTACTCCTTGCTCAGTCACGTGAAGCGCTTTTAATTCTGTTGTTCTTTGATCAATATCCACCGAGCCATTTTCCAACCGGAGCACGCCTCTGGGGCATACGGCAGCACAAATGCCGCATCCTACGCAGGAAGCCCGCACCACATTCTGTCCGCGTTGCGCATACCAGCGCACATCGATGCCCATCTCACAATAAGTGGAGCAATTACCGCAGGAAATACACTGGCCTCCATTGGTCGTAATTCTAAACCTCGATTTGAAGCGCTGAACAATTCCCAAAATAGCAGCCAGGGGGCAACCAAACCGGCACCAGACCCTGTTTCCCATTATCGGATAAAACCCGGTACCTACAACGCCCGCGAACATGGATCCGACAAAGAAGCCATACCAGCTTCTTACCGAATAACTATTAAAGCCCAGCACCGAGGCGCTGTTTGTCCAGTAGGTATACAGTACCATGCCGGTCATGATTACTGCAAAGACCAAGACCCCGTGGACAACATAGCGCTCTATTTTCCAGGCTCTCAGACTTTTGTCTGACAACTGGCGATATGGATCTCCCAGTGTTTCTGCAAGACCGCCACATCCGCAAACCCACGAGCAGTACCACCGCTTCCCGTAAAAGTAGGAGAGTAAGGGCACGAGAACAAGTGTGAGGATTACGCCCCACACAAACATAATCGTACCTACACTGGTGCTCCAACTAGCAATAGCAAAAGGAGTGCCTCCGCCAACCATATTATCTATGTTATATCCATAAAAGAAGGTGTAATTCAGGGGCCAGGCGTTTTTTAAATCCATATACGGCTGGTTGAGCCGGACTAAGAATTCAGGGATTAAAAAAGCGAAGGAGGTTTGAAAGAACATTACAGAACCGGTTCTGATCAACTGGTACCGGTTGTGTCGGTATTTAATCAACATACGGACACCCATAATAATCATAACCACCGTATAAAGGGTGCCATACAAAAACCACTGACTGGCCGGATTGCCGCTCAATGCCTTACTTAGCGGATCGACCATTAGTACCCAATTGGTAATATATTGAGGGAAAAAGTAAAGGAGTATGTAAAAAATGATCAGAAAAAGACCTGTGATCAGGCCAATATAGCCTAACCCTTTCGTTGGTGAAGCAGAGCGGTGTTTGGCAACTTTTTCCGGAATGTTTTTTTTGCGATTGGTCCAATAGACCAGGAAAATTGTAAGCAACCCAAGACCAATGGTGATAAGGGCTATTTGTGTTTCCTGAAAAATGCCAACCAAAGCAGTCGCAAGCATTGCCGTTACTAAAATTATTGTTCTTACCGAAAAAGTGATGCCCCGGGTAGAGGAATTGTGGTAAATGTGATCATTTTTAATGCCCGGAATTTTGGCAAGCCCAGGAGCAAAATATAGTAAACCACCAACACTTCCTAGAATAATACTCAGGAAGAAAAAAAGTAGATTATTGCCCGGGAGTAATCCGGTGGCGCTGTATTTCGTGATGGAAAACAAATAGTTTTTAATATCGCCGTCGCTCATCCGGTAATCCCACTCGTTGACACCTTCCGGCAGGTTGACGGCATTCCACACATTATTAGCGGGGTCGATTCCTGCTTTTTTGTCCAATGCCTCCTTAGCGTTTTCTAAAACAGGTTTAAGCTGGTCGATAAAGGTGATATTGGATTGAAATTCCTGCCCCAGCATACTTCCTGCCTGCTCAGCGATCATCTCTTTGTGGTACTTTTTAGAGACACCTTGCTCAAGCACGTCCTTTGTGAGGATGTGCTTGCTCATGGTAAGGGAAAGAAAAAAAACGGCCAGTGCGAAAATGAATAATCCTAATCCTAAATTTTTTAAAGTGATCATTGGAAGAGCGTATTTTTTGAGAGAAGTTTTTTTAATGGAATGTTAGACTTTCAAGAATTTAAGTACGGCATTCAAGCCCCTTTTTTTCTTCGGTTTCAGACTTTTACCGGTTCTTTGATTGTAGAGCCCGATAACCTTGTTTTCATATTGTGCGTAGAATTCGGGATCGAAGTTGGCGAGTGAAAGGTTTTGCAGCACTTCTTCAACAGGCGTCTTTTCCCTGATCCATTTTTCACATACCTCATGACGATAGCGCACCCCCATGAGGTTGAATCCTCGTATATGGGCGGTATTTTTATCGTAATTGATGCGTATTCCCTTCCTTCCGTCTGAGTGTTCCCAGTAGAGCGTTTCCATATCATCGGGGATTTTGGCTGGAACATCGCCGTACACCTGGTATTCGATATCTAAAAATTTGGCGGAGTTAAACCAGATACCGGGGTCATAAGGGGTTGGCTTGCCACAGGCATTGTAAGCAACCGTTTCGCCCATCATTCTTCCGGTATACCAAATCGCTTCTACTGGACGTCTGCCTGGCTTTGGGTCCTGTATTTCGGCACAGTCTCCGATCGCATAGACGTCAGGCATATTCGTTTCCAGGTAGTCGTTGACTTTTATGCCTTTGCCCAATTCCAGACCACTATCCTTTAAAAATCGGATGTTGGGGCGGACTCCCGCAGTTAGGCCCACAAAGCCGCAGTCAATTCGCTCCCCTTTATTTGTGATCACGCCACCCACTCTTCCGTTACCATCATCAATAATTTCTTTTAGTTCAGTACCTAGTTGGAGATCAAGGCCGTGTTCTTTGATGTGGCGATTGATCATTTGAGACTCTTCAGGTGGCAGTACCATGTTCCAGTAGCTGGGTTCGCGCACAAGAAAGGTGACAGGGATGTGGCGGGAGTGAAACATTTCTGCCATTTCCACACCGATCAGGCCACCGCCAACAATAACTGCCCTGTTTAAATTAGGGCTGTAGTCTTCCATCGTCTGAAGATCCTGATAACTCACCATGCCACCCACCCCTTGAAGATCCTGCCCGGGCCATCCGAATTTGTTATAAGTAGAGCCGATGGCCAGGATGAGCTTATCATATGGGAGCATTGCAGGAGGATTATCGTGGACGCTATTGAAGGCCTTAGACGGGTCGAAGTGGAGGGTTTTATTTTGGAAGTCAATTTTTTGAACATAGCCTCTGACCAGATTGATCCTGTTTTTTTCCCAGAACCAGTTTTCATAGGGTTTGATATCTTCATAGCGCATATGGCCCATATAGATATACATAAGGGCGGTGCGGGAGAAGAAAAAATCTGTTTCAGCGGAGATCATGGTGATTTGGTGATCACTATTTTTTCGGATAAACCTGGCTGCGGTCGTGCCGCTAATGCCGTTTCCGATGATGGCTATATGCATGAGGTATGAATTGTTATACTTGAAAGTTGGAAAAATAACAAATTATTTTGCTTTTGTAATAACGGTATTGAAAATGGATTTAATGAATTATGGAGTACCCCAAGCTGTCCTGTCGGAGACAATTGAATTAGAAAGCTTTGTAGGCATGAGCGCGCCCTTTAAGCAAATGAAAAATAAGTGTTTGCGTTTTTTTAGATTTAAATCGTCGTAAAGGCGTCAAATTTTAAAAAAAAAATAATAAGCAAGAAGATTTAAAATGAAATCGTTACTTTTGTCCCCTGTATAACAATTTAATATTGTTATTTTATTATTCATCAAAATAATTTATTTTTTAACACCCTCGAAATTCATAGTTCGATTATGAAGAAAATTTTACTTTCATTTATTTGTCTTGCTTTTTTAAGCTCTACTGTATTATTCGGCCAAGCTCAGCGAAGAGTCTTGGTAGAATCATTTACACAGGCTTCCTGTGGCCCTTGCGCTGTTCAGAATCCTGGTTTCAACCAGTTGGTTTTTGATAATTATGACAAGGTTACGATGCTGAAGTACCAGACTTCCTGGCCAGGTTTTGACCCGATGAACGAGCACAATCCTGACGAAGTTCAGGCTCGAGTTAGTTACTACGGCGTTACCGGTGTGCCAAATGTTCATATCGACGGTTTAATTGATGCCGGTACATCCGGGAGTGTAACCGTTGGGCAGATTGATGCTGCCTATGCTGTACCTACTTCCATTGAAATGGATCTTACGCACACGGTGTCTTCTGATCTTAGCATGATTAACATTGAATGTGTGATCAAAAATGTCGGTGCTTTTGAATTTACTTCAAACACCTCTTATGCTCGCGTAGCGATCATTGAAAAAGAGATCATCTTCCCTGAGCCTCCAGGTTCTACCTCTGAGGTTGATTTTTACCATGTGATGAAGAAAATGGTTCCTGATGTGACAGGTACACAGGTGACTAGCATTCCGGCCGGTGATTCTATTACCTTAACCTTTGATGTACCGCTTCCTGATTATTTTTATAACTACAACGAGGTAGGGGTAGTGGCATTCCTTCAGGATGATTCCAATCAGGGCGTTTACCAATCGGAAATCAGCGAGCCCCAGCCATTGACAGGCGATTACGGAGACGTTGGCTTAGCTGCTAATACGCAAGGACCAAGCGGTTTTTGCGAGTATGAATTGACTCCTGAAGTAACCCTTACGAATGAAGGAGATAATGATATCACAGGGTTTGAAGTTGAATATTTGTTAAACGGAGCAACAGGAGCTACTGAAACTTTCTCTGGAACCCTTGCCCCTGGAGAATCTACAACGGTTACGTTCCCTACCGTTTCCCTAGATCCGGGATTAGTAGATATCGAATATAATGTGGTATCTGTGAACGGACTACCTGATTATAATTCACTAAATGATGCCCTTTTACCCGCAGAAACGTTTGCTACGTTAAACGATATGCCCGTATTTGTAGAAGAGCTTGTAGAAGGTTTTGAAGATACAGAACCCCAAGAGACGCCTGAAAATACCATTATTGTTGGTAATACAAACCCGCTTTTCTGCCAGGTAGTTAATGAAACATTCTTCCAGAATGGCGGTTTGAACTGGAACGATCTGGGTGCATATGGAGAGTCTGAAAGCTCTATCATGTTCGGCTTCTGGTGGTGGAATAACGCTGGGGCTACTGCTTCAATCACTTTCGAAAAAGTAGATTTATCTGAAGAAACAGGTGTTGAGTTATCATTTGATTATTGGTTCTCTCCTTATCAGTTTTCTACAGGAACATCTAATGACGGCTTGATTATCGAAGTATCTCCGGATTGTGGAGCAACATGGATAGAAGTATTTAACGAATCTGGTCAGGATCTTCAAACAACAGCCCAGGCTACAGGAGGTAATAGTCCTCAAGAACCTAACGCAAGTGGTTGGGTTTCCGATACCCTTGACCTTAGCTCATTCGACAATGCAGCAGAATTAGTTGTACGCTTTACAGGTGTGACTGATTGGGGTGATAACCTTTATATTGATAACATCAATGTTTCCGGAGAAGAATTAGTCATCAACACGGAAAATACCAACGATATCAGCAATCAGGTAGCGGTTTATCCAAATCCTGCCCGCGAAAATGTCAACATCGAACTTCAGCTGGAAACTTCTTCATTAGTTACCGTTGAAATCCTTGACGTTACAGGGAAGCAAGTAGCAACGATCGCTCAAGACGAGTCGCTAACTGCAGGGACTTACCGATACGAATGGAATACTAATACAGCACCAGGCGTTTACTTTGCCAAGATAAGAACCGCTAATGGTGAAGCGGTTAAGAAAATTACTGTTGTAAAATAATTATTCTTTTTTATATCTTTATAGAGCAGAGTGGAGTTACTCCACTCTGCTCTATTCATATACTATCAAATCCTATTATTATGAAAGAATGTATACCCTTTTTGTTCTTTACATTCCTGGGAATCAGTCTGATCGCTCAGGATATCACCTTCTCGGCTAATCCGGTCAACATCAATGAGAATAGCGATGATGCCATCGTCAACGCTACGGCTTTTATTATCAATAATACCAGCGAAACGTTAAATATTAAATGGCAACTCAATAAATTGGATTTTCCTGCAGAATGGATCGTTCAGGTATGTGATGAAACACAGTGCTGGGCCGAAATCGTAACCTCCAATATTGATCCGGATGGTACAGGCGCCAACGAACCGGTAGTTATGGAGCCGGGCGAAGAGTCTATCATGAAACTTCAAATAACGCATCTCGACGCAGCTGGTTGCGGCGAATTCACCATGGATATCTCCACGGTTGAAGACCCCGACAATATCCTGGCCACAGGCGCCTATTTTGTCGGTATTGATGAAAACTGCGTGGTTAACACCTTTAATATCGATACGAAAAATATTGCAGTTTTTCCAAACCCAACCACCGGTCAGTTCTTCCTGGAAGATGAAGATCAACACGTTCAAACGATCGAAGTATACGGCATCCTTGGAAACCAGGTAGCTACCTTCGACGCTATGAGCCAGTCTTCTTTCGATCTCCAGAATCAAGTACCCGGCATCTATTTGGTAAGGCTAATGAGTAAAGAAAATCAAGCGCTGAAGACCATCCGCCTGATTAAGAAATAAAGTACAAGTGAAACAGCTCAAAACACCTTTGGTGTTTTAGCCCCTTAATATTTTCCCTAATAGAGCTGTATTTTCTAAAAAAAACTTTCATTTTTTAGAAAATACAGCTCTATTAGAATAAAAACATTCCTCATTGCACATTCCTCATTGCACATTGCACATTGCACATTGCTAATTGCACATTGCACATTGCACCTTCCTCCCTTTTTTACGCTGGAAACTCTACGTAATTCCTCGGCGTTTCATACAACCTCACTTGTAGGTCGTATTTTTCATCCAGCTTTGCTTTTAGCAATTTCCAGATAACGATACAGATATTTTCTGCGGTAGGATTCAGTTCTTTGAATTCTTCTGTGTCGAGATTTAGGTTTTTGTGATCAAATCGCTCTTCTACCTCTTCCTTTATCAGATCTTTCAGTACTTTTAAGTCAATAAGATAGCCCGTTTCAGGGTCTACCTCTCCGCTGACTTTTACCTCCAGATCATAATTATGACCGTGATAATTGGTGTTGTTACAAAGCCCGAAGACCTCTTTATTTTTTTGATCATCCCACTTTGGGTTGTGTAACCGGTGAGCTGCATTAAAATGCGCCTTTCTAAAAACAGATACCTTCATTATTTTATTTATATTATAAGTGAATTTCGCTTTTTTGTAATCATCAAACAAGCAGTAGAGTGGAATGTTGAAAGAAATAAATGGAGAAAAATAGCTTGCTTCGTTTCATCTATGAAAAAATATAGCTAATTTAGCTTTCAAATATAAAAGGAGTGCAATCAATACATCAATATAAAGTACCTTCAATAGATAATGGAGAGATTAAATTTGAAGATTTCAAAGGGAAAAAAATATTGGTGGTAAATGTAGCATCAGAATGCGGATATACTCCTCAATATCAACAATTGCAGGAGTTATATAAAGAATTTCAAGATAAATTAATAGTTGTTGGTTTTCCCTCCAACGATTTCGGAGGGCAAGAACCAGGTTCCAATGACCAGATAAAAACGTTCTGTACTTCAAAATATGGGGTGACATTCCCCCTCGCAACCAAAACGTCCGTTAGTGGTAAAGATCAAAATGCCATATACAAATGGTTGACGAGCAAAGAGTTAAACGGCGTATCAGATAGTACAGTAAATTGGAACTTTCAAAAATACTTAATCGACGAAAACGGCCAACTTATCCGCACGCTGCCTTCCTCTATTAGCCCCTTCGATGACGAAATCCTCGATTGGGTTAATCAATAGAGTCATTCGCTACAATATCAACTTGTTTTGCATTCCTTAATTACTAAGGAAAGTAAATACTGTTATGTTATTCAGTGATATTATCGGACAAATACAAATAAAAGAGCAGCTCACTTCCATGGTCAGTAATGGAAAGATTCCTCATGCTTTGCTCTTTCTTGGGCCTCCGGGGTGTGGAAAGCTAACCCTTGCTCTTGCGCTCAGTCAGTATGTACTCTGTCAAAACCGGACTGCAGAAGATGCCTGCGGACAATGTCCGAACTGCCTGAAAGCCCAAAAGTATATCCATCCCGATATTCACTTTTCGTTCCCAACGATTGGCTCAAAAGCTACCAGTAACGATTTTTTGGACAAGTGGCGCGAAGCCCTGAAGACTCCTTACTTCGAGCTAAACGACTGGTTGCAACTGATCGGTGCTGAAAATAAACAAGGCAATATTACCAAAGATGAATGCCTGCAGATTATCAAGAAAATCAGCCTGAAAGTGTTCGAAGGGTCACATAAAATTCTCATCATGTGGAAGCCAGAGCTGCTTGGAAAAGAAGGCAACCGATTGTTGAAACTAATCGAAGAACCGCCATCCAATACCATCTTTATTCTGGTAGCTGAAAATCAGGAAGCCCTGCTCAATACGATTCTTTCGAGGTGCCAATTGATAAAGATCAATGCCCTTTCAGAACAGGAAATAAAAGAAGCATTGATCAAAAACTGGCAAGTAGCACCCGGTCGCGCTGAAGCAGTGTCGACGATCTCTGAAGGTAACCTGGGGCAAGCGATCAAACTTGCCGATTCGAATGAAAATGATCTGTCTAAAATGTTCCTAAACTGGATGCGTTTATGCTATATGGGTAACGGCGTCCAGTTGGTGAAATGGGTAGAAAATATTGCTAAAATAGGCCGCGAAAATCAAAAGCAGTTTATTCATTATGCCCTCCATTTTATGGGCGAATTATTACGCGTAAAGTTGATTGGAACCCGGGCCGTCAAATTGGGTGAGCAGGAACGAGAAACCGCCCAAAAAATGAGCGGTGTTGTCGGGCTCAATCAAATCGAACATATAACCGAACTACTAAATGATTGCTACTATCACATAGAACGAAACGCTAATTCAAAAATCCTTTTTCTGGATTTGTCGATCTCTGTTCACCACCATCTAAAAAAGAAGAAGATGGAAAAGGCGCAATCTTGATTGTTGATGCCAAATCCAATAAAAACCAATAAAACCAATGAGAACAATGACTAAAAACCGAATTAAATTGAATAGAAAATCGTAGAAATATGGCATGTGCAGGATGTACTACCAGTAATGGAGAAAAGCCTAATGGATGTAAAAGCAACGGAGGTTGCGGTACCGGCGGGTGCAACCGGATGAATACATATGATTGGCTTAATAATAAAGAAATACATGACGTGGATGAATTCGATATGGTGGAGGTGAGCTTCAAGAACGGAGCCCGGAAAGCCTTTTTCCACAACCCGTCCCATACCCGCACCGTTACCGGCGATATCGTTGTGGTGGAGTCGAGTTCCGGATATGATATCGGCCGGATTACCCTGTCGGGTGAATTGGTAAGGTTACAAATGAAAAAGAAAAAAGCCCGGGAAGACGGTATCTATGCCAATGTGATCCGGAGAGCCAATAACCGTGACCTGGAGCGTCTAAAAGAGGCACGTGACCTGGAACGGCCCACGATGACCAGAGCAAAGGCGATTGCCAGGACGCTCGGCCTGGAAATGAAGATTGGAGATGTGGAATATCAGGGAGATAAACGCAAGGCCACCTTTTTCTACACCGCCGATGGAAGAGTGGATTTTAGAGAATTGATCCGGCATTACGCTAAAGAGTTCCGGGTAAAGATCGAGATGCGCCAGATCGGAGCTCGCCAAGAGTCAGCCCGTATCGGAGGAATAGGGTCCTGCGGAAGAGAACTCTGTTGTTCTACCTGGCTTTCCGATTTTAAATCCGTGACGACCTCGGCAGCCAGGTATCAAAATCTGGCCATTAATCAATCTAAATTGTCCGGTCAATGTGGGCGACTAAAGTGCTGCCTAAATTACGAACTGGACACTTATATGGATGCCCTCGAGCATTTTCCAAAAAGAGCTGATAAACTCCAAACACTTGCCGGAGAAGCAACCCTTATTAAAACGGATATCTTCAAAAGAATTATGTATTATGTGATCAACGAGAAGGAAGGGCGCTCAAAAGTACATGCCCTGGATGTGAAGCAAGTGGAGGAGATCATCGAACTGAATGCCAAAGGCGAAAAACCGGCAACCCTCGTATCTCTGCATATTGGGATCAATGTTGAACCAGAGATGGACTTTGAAAGCGTTAACGAAGTGATTGATGAATTACCGAGGGAAAAACGAAAGAAGAAAAAACGCAGAAAGCCAAGAAATAAAAAACGGAAAAATAAAAATCGGAATCAAAATCAGAATCAAAATCAACATAGAAATAATAGTAATAAGAATAACTCAAACTCCAACAAAAACAATAAAGACAAAAATTAGTTGATCTACTAAATACAATCATAAAAACTATCCCTGCTCATGGCAAAATATGATGTTACTGTAATTGGCTCAGGCCCCGGCGGCTATGTGGCGGCCATTCGTTGTGCCCAATTAGGCTTAAAAACTGCAATTATCGAAAAAGATCCAACATTAGGAGGTACCTGTCTTAATGTGGGATGTATCCCTTCAAAAGCATTACTGGATTCTTCTGAACATTACCACAATGCAAAAGATAAATTTGAACTTCATGGCATAGATGTTAGCGGCCTGAAAGTCAATATGCCGCAAATGATCAAACGAAAGAGGGAAGTGGTAGAGTCTAATGTGAAAGGGGTAGACTTTTTAATGAAAAAAAATAAAATAGAGGTCCATAAAGGGTTGGGTTCTTTCATTTCTGCGCATAAAATAAAAGTAACCAAAGATGACGGTTCGTCTGAAGAGATCGAGACCGACAAAACCATCATTGCTACGGGTTCTATACCGAATACGCCCAAAGCTTTTAATTACGATGGAAAACGCGTGATCACTTCTACCGAAGCGCTGGAGATCGAAAAAGTGCCCAAAAAGATGGTGATCATCGGCGGAGGAATTATCGGCCTGGAGCTAGGTTCTGTTTACGGCCGCCTAGGTACGGAAGTTACCGTCGTCGAGTACCTCGATCGCATCCTTACCGGCATGGATAAAGACTGCGCCAAGGAGTTGCAAAAAACGATGAAACGTAACCTGGGCGTTCAGTTTTATCTCAAACATGAAGTTATAGACGTAAAGGCAACAAGCCGAAGTGTAACGGTAAAAGCTAAAAAGAGGGATTCGGACGAAGAGCTGGAATTTAAAGGCGATTATTGCCTAATCTCCATAGGACGTATTCCCTACACCGAAGGATTAGGCCTGGAGAACGTCGGCATTAAAACAGATGACCGGGGTCGTATCGAGGTTAATGAACACTTGGAAACGGAAGTTCCCGGAATATACGCTATCGGCGATGTGATAAAAGGAGCCATGCTTGCTCATAAGGCGGAGGAAGAGGGCGTGTTTGTAGCCGAAAAAATTCTGGGTCAACATCCTCACATCGATTATAATCTGATCCCGGGAGTCGTCTACACCTGGCCGGAGGTTGCCGGTGTCGGTCAAACGGAAGAACAACTAAAAGAAAAAGGAATTGAATATAAAGTCGGAAAATTCCCTTACAAAGCCTTGGGGCGGGCAAGAGCCAGCACCGATGTTGAGGGCCTGGTCAAAGTGATCGCTCACAAAGAGACAGACGAGATCCTGGGCGTCCATATGGTAGGAGCCCGCACCGCAGACCTCATCGCGGAGGCGGTCGCCCTGATGGAGTTCCGCGCATCTGCGGAAGATGTCGCCCGGATGAGCCACGCTCACCCCACCTACGCCGAAGCCTTTAAAGAAGCTGCTCTGGCGGCGACGGATAATAGACCGCTACACCTGTAGGATTAGGAAATTGGGGTGTTGAGAGGGATTTTGGATTGAGAAATCCCTCTCAATTCAACAAGTCTCTCAGTTTTTCCAAAAGCCATTTTTTCATAGCTACTTTGGAGTTCTGCTTGATCTGGGATTGGATGGCTTCGCAGCTCTTTTGATTATTGGGGTTGACCTGGACAATCTTCTTTAGGTACTTTAAAAAATTAAGGTATTGGCTCTTTTTTTCTTTTGAAATGACTTTATTTCTACGGAGATAAATGCGGAAACTTTCGAGAAGAGAGTCTAATGCCAGCCATTCACCGCTTTCATAGTAGGTCCTTAACAATAAAACTTTGCTCCCCAGGGCATAGACAACGTCCTGGTACTCTACTTCTCGGAGCAGTTCCAGTACCTTACTGTATTCTTTTTTATGAAAATGCAACTCGGCAAGGTTGTAAGTAAGTGCATTTTCTTGATCTGGTTTCGGAAGGTATTCGGTATATTCCCGGATGAAATCTTCAACCCAATTTAGTTCTTTTAAGTGAAGCCCTATGACAATAATATTTTTATAATGATAGGGATGCAAGATCTCCTTTTCGAAAATGATCCCTTCTTTCAGCATATTTTTATAAACATCAAAAAGCTCCCAATAAAAAGACTCGACGCCATTGTTTATTTTCACATAGATGCAATAATTCATGACATAATAATATAATGTTTTCAACTCTTTCTTATTGATCTTTTCGGAGCAGGTGTTTAGATGCTCTTTTAGCTTAAAATAATACTGGTCTTTATCCTGACTATCAGAGATATTCATTTCGATAACCAGATAATAGGCCTGGATAATAGGTTCTTTAATATATGGCGTCGAGCTTATGTAGTCAAGAAAACCAGGCATCAAAGGCAGATCAACATCCAGAGACAACATTATTCTATAGCCAAGGGTATCGCAGTAGTTTTTCAATTTGCTGGTGATGTAAAAACAGTCCAGAAAATAGTCAGCCGATTTTAGGTTGCTGAGATCATTTTTTTTATCCTCCGATTGCTCTAACAATTCATGGCATTGGCGTTCGATAAAATGCTGGTTGAGAAAAAAATCTGCATCTTGATCCCCACCTTTCTCCAATAAATGACGTGTTTTTCGTAAAACCCCTCTAAAGTGTTTAGTGAGACTGGGCTTATTGATCGCTTTTAGCCTAAAGACTTGATTTGAGACAGCGTCTTTTTTGAATTCTTTAAAAGCAAGATAATCCAGAATGTGCTGAGTCAGGTCGGAAGCAAGTCGGCGTATCTTAACATCGTCGTAAGGCTGTGAACCAAATAGCTTTTTCCAGGTTTCTTCCTTGGAGAGCGGCAATTCATGAACCGAACTTCCGGAAATAGATTGATTGGTGGCATGGATCATTTCAAATAGAGAAATAATCGATTCGTTTTCGTTAACGAAAGGAGAAGCAATAAATTTTTTAAACCCCTGCCAGTCATAGGGTTCAAAAGTCTGAAAGAGGGTCTGAAGTTTATGACTTAACATGTAAATTTTTATCTTATTGTTGATTCATGAACAAACTAAGCTAGTCCGAAAAGTCAAATTATTGTAAAACAGTACTTTGTGTCAAGTAAAAGTTTGTTGTTTGTGGTACAAATATAATATTTTGTACTTATTTTTGTTAAAATAATAGTACTTCTTTGTAGTGTGGTTAATCTTTTAAAACTTTATTTATGGTCCGATCGATACCTATCAGCCTGACTAAGCATATTTTCAAAACGGTTTTGATACTGTTGCTCTTTGCCCCTTTTGCTGTTTTACAGGGAACAGAAATAAGTTTTAACAACTGTGAGGCACAATTTTTATTTGAACCTTACGACGGTAATCCCAGTACTTCGGGTATTAATTTTTACGATGTTTCTGGAGGAGACTATGATTTTGTTTCGTGGGATTTTGGTGATGGAGCCTATTCCTCAGGGCATGTATCCGTTGCTTCTTCAGCTACTCATTTTTACGATGATTATGGGTTCTACACCGTTTCATTAACCGTTTGGGATTCTGCTGGTATATGTATGGATCAATATACAGAAGAGATTTTTGTCGGAGAGGATGAGTTTATGTGTGATTATACAGATTGTGTCTTTCCCGGGGATGCCAATGGTGATGGAAAAGCGGACTTTTATGATGTATTAAATATAGGAGTTGGTATCGGACATTCTGGTCCTACAAGGCCGGATTCTACCCTATCCTGGGTCGGTCAGCCTGCTCCAGACTGGGATTATACTACCGTAAACGGCGTTAATTATAAACATATTGATTGTAATGGAGACGGTATTATTGACGAAGGGGATTTGGAAGCAATCCATTACAACTACGCATCAATGTACTCGCCGGTCAATAATTCGGAATGGGATGGTGCTTTAGTAAAATTGGATTTTCCGGATACGATAGAGTATGAAAGTGTATCTGATCTAAGCGGCGGAATTTATCTAGGAGCACAGGATAAGATGTTTGAAGACCTATATGCTATTGCATTCTACATCGAATATGATCCTACTTTCTTTGATAATCAATATCCCGAATTTACCAGTAGTTATGAATCTTCCTTTTTAGGAGAGGTCAATCAGGATCTTCGATTCGAGTTTAAGGATCGCCGGCCAGATGGTCAAATGGATTTTGCCCTCGCCAGGATGGGAGCTCAAGCGGTAGATGGATATGGAAAAGTCGCTTCGTTAAATTTTATTATCATTGATGACGTCATCGGTAGTAAGATTAAGCCTGACGAACCTAATGTTTCTGTTGAATTTGAAATAAAGGGCGTTAAAGCGATTAATAAGAATGGAGAGGAATTACTTATTCGTCTGGAAAGTGAGCCTGAAAAAGTCGTCTTTACCAGTCAGACAACAAATGTTGAAAATATATTCGGAAATCAGATTGAAATTTTCCCGAATCCAACATCCGGTTTCACCCAAATCAACCTCGGAGACTTGGATATCACCGATGCACAAATAAAACTTTACAACGCCATCGGCGCTAAAGTCTACGAGCAGGATGTCCTGAATCAAACGATACCGCTACATCTCGCCGATCTGCCTAAGGGGCTTTATACGCTACACTTTGAATCTCCTCAAGGGATCGGTACGAAGAAAATAGTCATTAAATGATTAAGAATTAAGCGGCAAACCAAAATTGCCTGTATAATAAATCTGTTCGGCCATTATAGACTAAGTGATTGAATACCTGGAATGAACGCAGGAAATAATGACCGAACTCAAAAAGATTTTTTATACCAATTTTTTTGCCTTACTGCTTAGGCGTGAAGAATTAGGAATGAAGCATTTCATTCTTAATTCTTCACTCTTAATTCTTAATCCTGTTTACCGGTTATACAATCGTTTCCCCGCCTTTTCATATTTATCGCCTTCTACCCACCAGGGCTTTTGGTCTGAATTAGCGATATTACGCAGGGTATGGGCAAATGATCTACAAAACTGTAAAACATAGTCAAAATCGAGTGAATCGGCCTCGTCGGTGACCTGGTGATAATTTTGTTGAAGGGCGGCATCAAAGTCGATTACGCCGGGTGCAAAGTTAATAGCGGGTATACCCTTTCGGGCAAAAGATACATTATCTGAGCGGTCGTAAAGCCCCAGTTGAGGGACCGGGTTTTCAATGACTCCCAGATCAAATTTTTTCACACTATCAGTGACGAGCTCGTCCGTTCCGGTCCGACCAAAACCAATAACTGAGACTGCTTCGGTAGTGTTATATCCTGCTCCATCATTATTCAGGTTGAAAACAGTTTTTTCCAGCGGGATGACAGGGTTATCGGCATAATAAGCACTCCCCAGAAGCCCCATCTCCTCACCTGTTAACGCCAAAAAAAGGACTGATCGTTTGACTGGTTTTTCAGAAATGGCCTTTGCCGCTGAAAGTAAGGCTACCGTACCCATGGCATTATCCCGGGCACCATTAAAAATACTATCTTCCGGACTAAAGCTGGCACCCCCGTCTTTGCCGGTACCTATATGGTCATAATGAGCAGTTACTAAAATATATTCTTCCTTTAGTTCCGGATCCGTACCTTCTACAATGCCCACCACATTCTGTGCTGTTATAGTCCGTTTTTGATAACTGTCAGTCTTTAATTTAGCATTTGCCTTGCCTTTAATGATTGGTTTTAAAAATTCATCAGAAGAGGCATTGATCCATCCATAGATGATCTTTTCCCGGTCTTCGGAAGAGGCTTTATCTTCAATTTGCATAGATTCTTTATTGAAGTTCCGTTTGAAAAAACTCCACGGAAATTGGATCTTATAGAGTTCGATAAGCGCAACAGCTCCCTGTTCTATAGCAATGCGTCGTTTTTGGTTAACCGCCTGGAATACCGAAAATGGGTCACTGGCATCGGGAGTGCCGGGTACCGTCAATACAATTTTACCTTTGGCATCCAGTTTTTCATAGTCATTGTGCCCGGTTTCTTCATCGATCCAGCCATGTCCGGCATACAAGGCTTTCGCGAATAACTCC
>CAZHOV010000011.1:46979-60202 GCA_964534315.1 uncultured Saprospiraceae bacterium
TAACTCCCTATCTAAGCCGGTCAGTATCAATAAGTCTTCGCCCTGCTCAAAGGTTTGGTCGTTGATGGTAAGGCTGGCTTCCTGAGGAGGTGTGATACCAATAAAGGGTACAGGCTGGTAATAATCACCTTCAGGAGCGATTAAACCATAAGAACGATAGGTCTCTGCAATAAACCGCGCGGCAATGTTATTTCCTCTTGAACCTGTTTTTCTACCCTCCAGCTCGTCAGCTGCCAAAAAGCGAAGCTGACTTTCTACCAATGATTTTGACAGTTGAAATTCAGGTAGCATTTGCATAGAATCCTGCCCAAACAAAGCAAGACCGCAAAGAAGACTGGTAATGGTTAATAGAACTCGAAACGTATTCATCATCTCTCTTTATTTTATGGTACTTTAGATGTTAGTTATTCTGGATATCATCACAAATTAAAAAAAATTGATACGGCCTCATTATTTTTTTCCGGCCACGATGATCACAAACTCCCCTTTTGTCACATTTTCTTCAAAGTGTTTTTTTAGTGCTTCCAGTGGTGCGGTTTGGACCTCCTCGTGGACCTTTGTTAATTCTCTGGCTACGCATCCCAGCCTGTCGGGGCCACAATGCTCGATCAGTTGATCCAGGCATTTTAAGATGCGATGGGTAGACTCGTAGAGCACAAAGGTGCAGGGTAGCTCGGCGAGATAAGTCAACCGGGTTTTTCGACCTTTTTTATGGGGTAAAAAACCCTCGAAGAAAAATTGGTTACAGGGAATGCCCGACGCCACCAGCGCTGTAACAAAAGCGGTTGCTCCCGGAAGGCTGGCAACGGGGATGTCGGCCTCCGTACAGGCCCGCACCAAAAGAAAGCCCGGATCAGAAATGCCGGGGGTACCCGCATCAGTAACCAATGCCATATGCTGCCCCGCCTGAAGTTGCTCAATAATTTGGGGCGTAACGCCATGCTCATTGTGCGCGTGGTAAGATTTGATCGTTTGCTCTATACCATAATGATTTAACAACCGCTTGGTATTTCGGGTGTCTTCCGCTAATATCAAATCTACCTCCCCAAGTACTCTTACGGCTCTGTAGGTTATGTCTTCTAAATTGCCGATTGGGGTGGGGACGAGGTATAACATGAATATTAGCGTTTAGATAAAAAAATACGGCTTGTCGTAAGTTCTAGATCTTTCTGCCGGTTAGGGTTCGAATGATCGAAAGCAGCAAATATAATACAATTACCAAAGAGAAACCCACCTCCCGGAAGAGGAAGAAAAGGATTAGCATACCAACGCAGAATACGTATCGCCACTCGTTCCCACTCCAACTGCTTCCCCTGAATTTCAGGCTGAACATAGGAAGTTTAGCAACCAATAAAAAAGAAAAAAGAAGCGTAGTGCCAAGTAAGAAATAGAAATTGCAGACCCAAGAAGCAAGACCAAAGGAATCGTAATGAAAAATGGCCAGCATCCCTCCTATGAAAGAAGTATTTGCCGGGGTGGCAAGACCGGTAAAATCTGCCGAATCAGATTGGTGCGTATTAAAAATAGCTAACCTTATGCATGAAAAGATCGTAATTAAAAATGCGGTAGTGGCAATCCAACTCCACCCATCATAAACGGGAGGAGTAGAAGCGGATAGAGAAAGATTCATCAGAACAAACACAATAGCTCCCGGGACCAGTCCGAAAGTCACCATATCGGCCAGCGAATCCAGCTCTTTACCCAATTCAGATTGAACACTTAAGAGCCTGGCTACAAAACCGTCGAGAAAATCTGCAATAGCACCGGCCAGGAGAAAGACAATAACCCAAAAGAATTGTTGTTCAAATAGTGCAGCTAATGCGCAGCACCCGAAAAACAGGTTGGTTAATGTAACAATATTTGGTATCCATTTTTTCATTTTTATGGGTATCAGTAGTCAGGTAAAATTGCAATTCCCGACATTTATTTTTAAAAAGAATCCTTCCTGCACTTTTGAGCTATTAAAATCGTTAATAATTTTGTCCAAAATAATAAATCAATGAAGTTTTTCTACAAATTTTCCCAAACTGTTTTTTTCCTGTTTATTGCTACGGTTCTTTTGGCCCAACCTTCCAATAATGAATGCAATAATGCTACGGCGCTAACCAGTCTGAGCAATTGGTGTTCTGATGCAGGTCAGTATTCCAATGCGGGAGCAACCGAATCCGTTCAGCCCAGTCCCGGCTGTTTCCCCAATAATCAACCCAATAACGATGTCTGGTTTTCATTTATAGCCCAGGCGACCGATGTCAATATCAGCGTCATTGGAAATACCAATTTTGATAGCGGGGGTACGCTTTCTAATCCTCAGTTTGCCTTGTATGAAGGCGATTGTAACGGGCTTGCTGATATTGCCTGTGCTTCTGACGCAACGGGCACTAACATTGTCCAGTCTTTTGCGTTCGGTTTGAATGTCGGCCAGACCTATTATATCCGGGTAAGCGCCCGTGATGGAAATACCGGAACTTTTCAGCTATGTATTAATAACTTTAATGAGGTTCCTTCCCCCTCCGGCGATTGTAATACAGCCGTGGTCTTATGTGATAAATCCCCCTTTACTGTACCCAATATTCAGGGGATCGGATCGGTAAACGATGTCAATGGTTCGGGTTGTGACGACGGGCCGTGCGTTTTCGGGGAAAATAACTCTACCTGGTACAAATGGACCTGCGAAGATCCAGGTTCCTTAACCTTTACACTAACCCCACTCAATCCGATTGATGATTTAGATTTTGTAATTTATGAACTTCCCGGCGGGATAAACGACTGTAACAATAAACAAGAGCTTCGTTGCATGATGTCTGGAGAAGTAGTTGGTGCCAACTTTCCCGTTTGGCAACCCTGCACGGGACCGACAGGGACCAATCTGGGGTCTGTTGATACGGGAGAATCTTGCGGTTGTGATCCCGGAGATGATAATTTTGTAGCAGGCATTAATATGCAGGCTGGCGTAAGCTATGCCCTGATCGTTGATAATTTTAGTATGAGTGGAGATGGTTTTACCATTGAATTTGGTGGGACCGGTACTTTTCTTGGCCCCACAGCCGCTTACAATACAAGTACCGAAACGGTTTGCTATGGTGAATCCATTACGTTTACCGACGCTTCTACCTTTGTCAATGGAGATATCGTCAGCTACAATTGGGATTTTGGAAACGGAGCTATTCCTGCCACTTCCAACCAACAAAACCCACCTCCTGTTACCTGGAATTCTATTGGGTCAAAGGTGGTTGTCCTTACGATCGAGTCCGACGAAGGATGCATCGTTACAGAAGTTGGAACCATTCAGGTCGACCCTTGCTGTGAAGATGTCAATGAGATTACTGCGGATGGTTTAATTACCGACCTTCTTTGTGCTTCTATCCAGGAGGGGGCCATTGATCTTACGGCGGTCAGTAATGCTCCAATTACTGAAATAGATTGGAGTAACGGAGCGTCTACTGAAGATATCGGCGATTTAGCTGCAGGGCAATATTCGGTGACTATTACCAATGAAGCTACCTGCGAAGAAGTATTGGAGTTCGAAGTACTCAGTCCTCCTCCGATATTAACAGAAGTAGAGGTGGGGATGCCCACGTGCGGCGGTGTTGCCGATGGTTCTATTTTAATTACCACTTCAGGCGGCGTCTCTCCTTATCTTTATGATTGGAATGACGGAAATGGTCTTGTTCCTACGAATACGTTTATCAATATTCCTATTGGGGATTACGACGTAACAATTCAAGACGCCAACGGCTGTTTGTTAGAGTTGACCATCCCGGTCGAAGAGTTGGTGCTTGAATTAGAGCCGGGCATTCCGGTCGTGATCCCTCCTTCTTGTACGGGAGAATCAGACGCCTCTATCACCATTAATATCGCCAATGGCCAGCCTCCTTATATGTATGATTTTAATGATGGGAATGGTTTTGTCAGTACCAATACACTGGGAAATATTCCTGCAGGAACCTATACGGTCAATGCCATAGATGAAAATACCTGTACAGGGGAATTTGAGATAATTGTTGAAGATCCGCCGCCTCTGGCTATCCAGATAGATACGATCAATGTCAGCTGTTTTGGTGAAGGAGATGGAATAGCCGTGGCGAATGTTTCCGGTGGAGTAGGGAATTATACTTATGAATGGAGCAACGGTGGGCAAGATTCTGTCATTACTGAGCTTGTTCCCGGAGATTATTTTATTACCGTATTTGACGGAAACGGATGTGAAATTCAAAGTGGAGTGACGATTACGGAGCCTCCCGAATTGTTTATTGAGGACCTTGAGGTGATCGACGTGTTGTGCTTTGGGCAATTGTCCGGTCAGATTATCGTCGGGGCCGCAGGAGGTACTCCGCCCTATGTGTACAGCACTAACGGCAATTTTTTCCAATCAGACAATGTGTTGGCGAATCTTCCGGCCCGCGATTATACGATCTATGTAGAAGATGCTAACGGTTGTATTGCTACAGCCACAGCAACAATAAGCTCTCCCCCGCCATTAGTTATTGATGCCGGAGAGGATGCTATTATTGATCTTGGATTTAGTACGGACATTAATTCTACGCTGAGTCCTTTAGGTTGGGAAGTTACTTATCAATGGATTCCTGAAGACGGGCTGGGGTGTATTGACTGTGCTGATCCGGAGGCTGCTCCTGTGAATACCACTACCTATCAGGTTATTGTAACCGACAATAATGGCTGTACATCTACCGATGAGGTAACGATCGTAGTAGAGAAAAAGCGTCCTATTTACATACCGAATGCCTTTTCTCCTAATCAGGATGGGACAAATGATTTTTTTACGGCGTATGCAGGGCCGGCAGCTCGACAGATTAGAACCTTCAAGGTATTTAACAGGTGGGGAGGCCTGGTTTTTGATGGGCGGAATGTGCCGATAGGTCAAGATCGGCTGGGCTGGGACGGTACTTTCCTGGGGGAGCGACTGCCTCCTGATGTATTTGCCTTTTTTATGGAAGTAGAATATATTGATGATGAAGTGGTCCTTTACGAAGGAAGTATTACATTAGTGCGATAATCGATTGAGGTATTTGATATGAAAAGAGTTATATTATTTTTTGTAGCTCCATGGCTACTTATGGGGTTAGTTTCCTGTAAGAATGACCTTTCGGAAGTTAGAAGGATTTTTACTGCTGATGAAGTGAAAGTGGAAACCATGAAAGATGTAGAAATGCTTTATAGCGATTCCGCTATCGTCCGGGTTAAAGTAAAAGGGCCTACCTTACTCCGCCACAGGGATCCGGATGATCCTTTTGATGAATTTCCGGATGGTTTGGCCGTTGATTTTTTTGACAATTACGGAATTCAGCAAAGTAAGCTTACGGCCAATTATGCTATCCGGCGCGAAAATGAAAATCAGATCATTGTCAGAGATAGCGTGGTTTGGCAAAGTAATAAAAGGGAAGTACTTGAAACAGAGGAATTGATTTGGGATGAAAAAAAACAGATCGTATATACCAAACGGTTCGTAACCATTACTAAACCAGAAGAAATTATTTTTGGATACGGATTTGAAGCAGACCAGGATTTTAGTTCCTGGGAAATAAATTCGATAACCGGAAGAATTATGGTAAATTCACCAGACGAAGAGGTCCAAAATTGATTAATTGAATAATGCTTATAGCTCTAATCATATTTTTTTTGCTGTTGTCTGCGCTTTTCTCGGGTACTGAGATTGCATTCATTTCAGCCAGCAAATTAAAGCTGGAGTTGCGAAAGAAAAAAGGAGCTCGAAAAGGGGCCATTCTGGGCCGTTTTTACGATAAACCAGCAGATTTTCTGGGCTCTTTACTGGTCGGCAATAACATCGCGCTGGTCGTTTTTACCTACCTGATGACCAAGATCTTAAATCCTTTTTTTGAAAATTCTATTTCGAACGAAGCCCTGCTATTAGTTGTCAACACCCTTTTAATCACTGTTGTCGTCCTGATCTTTGGAGAGTTCTTTCCGAAAATTTTTTTTAGGCTCTATGCCGACCGGGTGTTATACTTTTTCACCTATCCCTTGTTGATCCTGAAGTGGTTATTGCAGATTCCTTCCTGGCTGGTGACCGGTATTTCCGGATTTCTACTAAAATACCTTTTAAAGGCATCAGATGACCGGGTTGAAAATGTATTTACCCGCCTGGAACTGGAAAATTTTGTGAGGGATTCGGCTGCAAAATCGGAAGATGAAATAGATACCGATTTGTTTGGCAGGGCACTGTACCTAAAAAATATAAAGGTAAAGGAATGTATGGTGCCAAGACCAGAGATCGTACATATTGATGTCAATGCGGATGTTGAAGAACTCCGACAGTTGTTTATGGATTCAAAACTTTCCAGAATCATTGTGGTGGATGGCGACATTGATAATGTATTAGGCTATATCCACCATCAACAACTACTCAATAAGCCCAAAGCGATCAATAAAATTTATATGGAAATTCCAATCTTTCCTGAGGTAATGAAAGTGAAAGATCTGATGAACCGCTTTATCAAAGATCGCGTTAAAATTGCCTGTGTTGTCGACGAATACGGCGGAACCGCCGGAATCGTGACTATGGAGGATGTGTTGGAAGAAATTTTTGGAGAAATAGAAGATGAACACGATCAGGAAGAGCACATCGAAATGCAAATTGGCGAAAACGAATATCTATTTTCTGGTCGCCTTGAGATTGACTACCTAAATGAAAAATACGAGCAATTGGCTATCCCGGAAGGCGAATATCACACTCTTTCCGGCTACTTAGTAATGACCTCGGGAGAGATACCCGAACAAGGCGCTGAAATGATCCAGGACGGCAGTAAATTTATTCTTGAATTGGTAAGTGATACGCGGATCGAAACGGTACGCGTAATAAAGCTAAAAGAGAAGGATGAAGAAGCAGCTTAAATCATTTTACCATTCTTTTCCGCTTCAGTTATTCCTACTCCATTTTAGTAGTAACCTCCTGCTATTGGGAGCATGGGTAATCCTGTATATGCTGATGACCGGCTCCCTGGCGCGATCTCTGGGGATCAAGTATCTTTTTCTGGCTCCGGAATATCTGGGAGAGGTTGATTTCTTAAGTTTCTTTTTACTGGGATTCGGATTTGGCGGGTTTTACATGACCTGGAACCTCACTACTTATCTGCTGGAGTCTTCGCGCTATCCTTTTTTGGCAACCCTTTCCAGGCCCTTTACCAAATTTTGCCTCAACAACTTATTCCTTCCGCTGGTATTCCTTGGTTTTTACCTATATCATTCTATTTATTTTCAATTGTATTATGAATTACGGAATGTGGAAATCGTGATCTATAATTGCGCCGGCTTCCTTTCGGGAGCACTTTTCCTAATTCTGGCTTCAGTTATGTATTTTCATTTTACCAATAAGGATGTACTGACGTTTTTGAAAATAAAAGATGGTGGAGATCCGCCTAAGCCCAGGATCGTCACGGATAAGTCTGAAGCGGAAGTGGAAATGATTAAGCGGGATGAGCAAAAGCATCGTGTTCATACTTACCTAAGCGAATCATTAAAAGCCCGGGTTGTCAGAGGAGTAGCCCATTATGATAAGGCTATCCTGGAAAGAGTCTTCAAACAAAACCATATCAATGCCCTGATCGTACAGTTATTTAGTTTGGTCTTGCTCGTCGTATTGGGATATATGATCGATAACGAATATTTTACCATTCCTGCGGGAGCCAGTATTTTTATTTTGATGAGTATTTTAGTGGCAATTATTGGGTCGCTTACCTATTGGTTTAATCAATGGAGAATTCTGGTCATAATAGGGTTATTGTGGTCAATCAATTTCCTGACAAGCAGAGATATTCTGATCTACAAAAACAAAGGGTTCGGGTTGGATTATGAAAGCGAGCCGGCAGCATATAGTTATTCAACTCTGGAAGCCATCAGTAATCCTGCTTTTGTACAACAGGATAAAAATGAAACCGTCAAAATTCTGGAGAATTGGAAGGAAAAAAACTCCCTGACTACCCGCAAGAAGCCCAAAATCGTTATGGTTTGTGTTACGGGAGGAGGGTTGCGAGCAGCCCTTTGGGCGATGCATGTTACCCAGAAAGCGGATAGTCTTACCCAGGGGAAATTACTCAGCCAAACCGCTTTGATCACCGGTTCCTCAGGAGGAATCATTGGTATGTCGTATTTAAGAGAACTGTACCTACGGCAGCAATTGACCGATTCGATCAGCTTGTATGATCCCATTCATATTGACCGCCTTTCGAAAGACATTCTCAATGCTATTTCCTTTACCCTGGTATCTAACGACATGTTCCTGCCATGGGCGCGCTTTGAATCCGGAGGCTACACTTATCGTAAAGACCGCGGTTATATTTTTGAAAAGCAATTGAATAAAAATACGGAAGGAATAATGGATAAACCCATTATCGCTTATAAAAAACCAGAACAAGAAGCGCTGATTCCGTTATTATTCATTACGCCTTCTATCATTAATGACGGGCGGAGGTTGGTGATCTCTCCTCATGGTGTTTCGTATATGATGATTGCTCCAATAGGTATAGAGCAGCCAAGCGCCGTTGAGGTCGATGCTATTGATTTTGGCCGGCTCTTTGAAAACAATAACCCCTACAATCTGGGCTTCCTGAGCGCACTTCGAATGAATGCCTCTTATCCATATGTTCTTCCTAATGTCTACCTTCCCAGCGAGCCGGGTATTGAAGTGATGGATGCCGGATTTCGGGACAATTACGGCATAATGTCCGCCACCCGTTTTATTCACGTCTTTAAAGATTGGATATTGAACCATACCAGCGGTGTCGTGTTATTACAGATTAGAGGTAGGGATAAATTTTCGGACCTTTCATCAGAAAAACAGGGAGTCATTGAGTCGATCTTAAATCCGCTTGGAGTTGCAGGGCAATTAACTGATCTTCAGGAGTTTGAGCATGATTCTAATCTAGGGTATATTTTTGACCTTTTGGGAAAAGAAAACTTTCACATTGTTCGGTTTACCTACAGCCCCAGCAAAGATAATGAAAGAGCTTCCGTTACTTTTCATCTTACGGAAAGGGAAAAAAGTGATATCCTACAAGCCTTTCACCTTCCCCGAAACCAGGAAAGCCTTCGTCAACTTATGGAGTTGCTGAGTCATTAGCAACTTTCTTTATAGTCATTAATGTCCACTAATTGATGTAGAGTATTTCCAAAGCTTATGGGATGCCCTAAAAAAAATTAAAAAATGGAATTTATTGAAAAACAGGTACTTGACAACGCTCTGTCCTACGACGACTACCGGCACATGACTGATCAATTGCTGGCTCAGCAAAAGACTACGGGGACCAATCACAGCGATGCTATGATTGAGTACACTAAAATGAATGTATCCCGTATGAACCGGCTAGACAAGACAACCAAACTTATTCCCATATTGAGCCAGAAGTTTCAATTTCTTAATTATCCCATCACCTGGTTGGTGCTCTCAGAAGCCTGGTGCGGGGATGCCGCTCAGATTCTGCCCGTCCTGAATAAACTGGCTAATCTCAATGAAAGCATAGATTTGAAGATCATTCTCCGGGACGAGCATCCTGATATTATGAATGCCTTCCTTACCAACGGAGGCAGAGGCATTCCAAAGTTGATCTTTGTCGATCAGCATACATCCAAGGTACTGGGAAGTTGGGGCCCAAGACCAAGAGCCATACAGGGGTACGTACTCGAACAAAAAGCCGCTTTAGAACAATTGGAAGATGCGCAAGAAAAAAAGGTGGCTTACGACGCTGTTGTAAAAAATGTGCATAGCATGTATGCAAAAGCAAAAACGAAAAATATCCAGGAAGAGGTTTTGGAAGCGTTCTTCAAATGCCTGGAATTAGAGCTGAAAATATCTTAGCCCTATAAAAAAATCGTAACTGTTCATCACCAACCAAGAAATCGGCAGAAAACGCCCTGTTTTGACCCCCCTGAAGAAAGCCAACGCGTTTTCTGCCTTTGCACCCTTTAGGGCGAGGCGAACAAATGCAGAAAAGCGTTTAAAAAATTATTTTCTTCTGATTCCATTTTATATCTTCATTGACTTTTGGTTCTTTGACAAAAATTGTGGAAAATTGAATTTCAAAATAATATTCTTTGCAGCCACATGAGCTTCAAAGATCATTATTTTCATTCCACACAATTTGTCAAAGAACGTGAATTTTTTAAGCTATTGAAATCGATAAAATGGAGAAAAGTTTGCTATCAAAGCTTTTTGGGCAGGGAGAGAAATCAGATGATCAGCTAGCCGTTCGTTTCGGAAGATATGATGAGAGTTATAAAGATAGCTCGCGCTACGATGCCTGGGATGAATCACACGAGCTTTTTGAAAACGGACAATTCTTAGATGCTTACTGCTGCTTTTTTGAATACCTAAAAAACAGCAAGGGCGATAATGTAACTGTGGAAAGAAAGGAGGAAGCTATCCACTTTGAGCTCAAGCAAGGGTCCAAGCTCATTCATGGGATGGCGAATGCAAACAAGCTTAAAGCAGAAGCAAAGGTTGGGAGGCTGGTACGTAGAGAAAAAAAGTTGCTTCAGCGGTTGCTGAAGCGTAATTTTGATCTCAAATATAGTCGCTTTTCGCTCACTCCTGAGGATGAAATTGCTATTTTTTTTGACACCTACACTGTTGATGGTTCACCGTATAAGCTATATTATGCATTAAAAGAACTAGCCATCAACGCTGACAAGCTGGATGATCTGCTACTCGACCAATATGACTTTATCGAACCGGTAGACGAAAAAACGATTTTGGAAATTCCGGACCACGAAAAAGCAGTTAAACACCGGTTTATTGTTCAAACAATTCAAGTTGCGCTGCAAGAGATCGAAGAAGGTCCCCTCGATCCGGATCAATACCCTGCGGGTATTTCTTACCTTTTACTAGACCTCTGTTACAAACTAGACTACCTCACTACTCCCGAGGGGACGATGATGGAAACGCTAGAGCGTATTCATCGCCGGTATTTTGCCAAAGATGAGCAATTTAGCGCCGATAAAAACCGGGAGATGGTCAAAGAATTGAAACAACTCATCAGTCGGTCAAAGGAAGACTTCTATAAAGAATTTTATATTATCACTGCTACCTTTGGAATTACCACTCCCGTCAATCAGGATCGCATAGAGACCTTAATTGAAGGTGAACTTGATCACGTAGATTGGTATATGGAAAATAATTGCGATGCGGTAGCCATGTCTATTCCCGGATATTTGATCGGTTATTCCCTGTTTAACTTTTCTGTTCCTGCACCGATCAGGGATTTGTTTCATATTTATTATCAGATCGTTCATCAGGATTTTTTTAATGAATTGGGGGGGCAAGTTCATTTCCGTAAGGGAAAGCGGTTAAACAAACGAGCAATCCGAAAAGCCATCAAGAAAATTGAGGTCAGGCACCGTGAGCGTTTCCCTGTGTTAGAAATGAAAACGGATATGCTCGACTGTTCTAATCTGATAACTTTTTCAAAATCACTCCTACAGATGGTAGCGATGATGAATGTAATAGAGATGAACGGATGAATGAATTACTGAGAAAAATAAAAAAAATAGTTGTCCAGGTCTCTACTCCTTTTGCCATTGGGACTGGTTTTTTTATAAAGGGTGCAGGAGTAGTGGTGACCAGTGAACAATTGGTGCGGGGAAACCGGGAGGTAACGATCCAGAATAAGGCCCTTCCAATGCAATTGGGGCGGGTTATTTTTTTAGATCCTGTTTACAATGTCGCTTTTGTAACTGTTTCTGGCGGAGCTGTTCAGAATATTCCCAAGCTTCAGGAAGAAAAGCAAGCCTTAAAGGGGCAACAGGTCATTGCCGCCGGTCATCCCGCCGATATGAAGTTTGTCTATAGAGGAGGAAAGGTTATTGACCCCGGGTTTAAGGCCAATCATCACCGGTATATCAGACATAATATTAGTCTGAGCCCTGCTTTTATTGGTGGCCCCTTGGTGACGGAGGAGGGGCTGCTTCTGGGAATGAATACAATAATTGAACAAGAAGAAAGCTGCGCTATACCCATAGGAATAATATTGGAAGATTTAAAAGCTTTTGAGGCAGGGGGCGGACATACGGGATTGCGGTGCCTCGAATGCGCAGAAATTCTTTTTGAGATAGATTTAGTTAATGGAAAGTGTCCGAACTGTGATGCGGAAGTTCAGCTGTTTAATGAAGTTGACTATTTCCAACCAGTCGGGATCGCCAAAACAATCGAACAACTTTTGGAACAACTAGGTTATTCGGCCTCCCTGGCCAGGCGGGGCCCCAACGCCTGGGAAATTGTACAAGGAAGTGCGCTGATCTCTATTTCCTACCACGAAGATAGTGGTCTTATTAATGGAGATGCTTACCTTTGTTCTTTTGATGATCAAAGTAAAGAAGAATTGTTTGCTTTTCTATTAAGCGCCAATTATGAATTGGAAGGCTTGACGTTTAGTATTAAAAATGATATGATCGTTCTCTCGCTTTTGATCTTCGACCAGTACCTGAACTTAAAAACGGGGAGTTTATTATTTGAACATTTATTCGAAAAAGCAGACTATTACGACAATATTCTGGTAGAAACCTATGGTGCTCAATGGATAGAGAATTAAGAATAAAAGACAGAGAGACCATTCCAGTTTTGGCGTCTTTTTATCAGTTAAATGTTCTGAAAATAGCAAAAATTGAAATCTTCTATGGATTTTAACATAAATCGTTCTTTTTATTTCTTATATTTGAGTTCTATAAATGGAATACAGGTATAGAAACCAAATTTTTTTTCTGTTTCCATTAAACAAAAGTTATATTATTTCATTAATAGCCTAATTTTTTCAAACTAAACATTCATGAAAGGTCTTAAACATTTACTTACCGTTTTTAGCTTTTCATTACTTGCCTTAGGGGTCAGTGCGCAGGATATTCACTTCTCTCAGTTTTATATGTCGCCCCTGAATTTAAATCCTGCGATGACCGGTGTAATGAATTGCAACCATCGATTTGTCGTCAACTATCGAAACCAATGGGCTAGTGTATTGAAAGCCAATGCCTTCAATACGTTCTCCGCTTCATATGATCGAAGAATCCCCGTTGGTCGGTATGATTATTTTGGCATTGGAGGTGTTTTTTGGGGTGATAGAGCAGGAGAGCTGGATTTTGCCACACTTTCCGGAAGACTATCCCTTTCCTACAGTAAACGCATGGGAGGTTATCGAAATAAAGCCAATTACCTCGTCGTTGGTATCGACGGAGGGGTTTCCCAACGCAGTATTGACTTCTTA
>CAZHOV010000011.1:60212-62318 GCA_964534315.1 uncultured Saprospiraceae bacterium
AGGATGGAAATGGAGGATTTGATCCTGGCATGGCAACCGGAGAGCCTATCGGCCTTAATGATAACTTCTTATTTGCCGATATGAGCGCCGGATTAATGTGGTTTTCTGTATTTGACGAAAATAGTAATTTTTACTTTGGCGGAGCCTATCACCACCTCAACCGGGCCAACCAAACATTCTTCGATCAAGATACCCTCGATGTGCCTTTGTATAGCAGATTTACTATCCACACAGGAGGTGAATTTATGATGGGCGATCGAATAGGACTGGTGCCAGGAGCAGTTGTTTTCCTTCAAGGCCCCTCACTCCAGGTTAATGCCGGAACGAATCTTAAATTCTTACTCGGCAAAAGCCGGATGAATTACCAGGCGCTTCAATTTGGCGCATGGGCACGTGTAGCCAACCGGGTTACTTCTTCGACTACCGTCAACAATATCGATTTTAATTCGGGAAGTAGTATTCATATGGATGCTATTATTCTTTCTACTCGGTTTGAGTTTAATAACTTCGGTATTGGGTTTAGCTATGACATTAATGTGTCGAGCCTCCAAGCCGCCAGTAATAACAACGGAGCATTCGAGTTTTCCTTAGCATACAAAATTTGCGGACCTGAACGTCGTAACGTTTATTGTCCTAATTTCTAAGAATATACCCGCAACTCTGATTGGTTCTTTTTAGTCCAATCAGAGTTGTATCTTTCACCCCAAACAAACCTTCTCTCTCATCACCACTCTATCCAGATCATCGCGCGCTGGATTTATTTATCCCTAGAACGATCTTTTATACCCTAATCGTAGTAATATGGGTTAAAAACCAGACTTTTAGGTCAAAAGGCTTTTAAAGATTCGAAAATAGTGCTATATTTCGCGTCTAGCGCCTTCGCCTTTATTATCAACCAATTACGTACGTTTGTATTTTTGAAATTTATATCTGGTCTCGCATTTTATTTTCTAATCAAAACCGAGAAAAATGTTTGGAAACAGGAACAAAGATGTTTCTACAACGAAGAAAAGTGGCTTACTTCCTTCCAATAACCCACACCAACTGAACAGCCTCGTCAAAGGTACTGTTGTTGAAGGAAACATTAACTCAGAATCCGATATCCGGATAGATGGTACCATCAAAGGTACGCTCTTTTGTAAGTCCAAAGTCATTATCGGGCCTACCGGCTATATTCAGGGAGAAATCAAGTGTCAAAACGCTGTCGTAGAAGGCCGCTTTGAGGGCATTCTGCAAGTTGAACACTTACTTAATGTACGAGAAAAGGCTGAAATTAACGGGGACGTCATGACCAATAAGCTCATTGTCCAATCTGGAGCCGTGTTTAACGTCTCTTGTAAAATGGGACTGACAAAATCCGCCGCTAAGAAGCAAAAAGAAGGCAATACCAATGCATCAAAGGCTATTGTTAAAAAAGGTGGAATGACACAAGCCGGAAAAAGCTCTGTTACTAAAGAAGCTAGTTGATAACGGCTTTTCTCTTTGAATAACAAGGAGTTATCCCGAAGGTGTCTCATGCACCTCTGGTGTTACGAGCTACCAAATTTTCTTCTTTTAGAGGTTTCTTTTTTCTATAAACATCGAAAATCTTTATAGAAAAAAGAAACCTCTTAAAATAAGGTAAAGGACAACCTTTCTAATTAAGCATTTTGCCTTTACCATATAGGGTAGGGTTCTACTTTTTTTAAAGAATAGCTCCTAAACTATAAAAACTTTATAAGAGGATGGCTCATAGACTTATGAGATAGCCTCAGAATAACCCACATATATGGTTGTTTCCTCATGGCAAAAAGTTATATGAAATACACCGGCATGGCCCTGCAAATGGGAATTATTATCCTACTAGGCGTCTTTGCCGGAAAGAAACTGGACGCCTACTTTAATTTTACTCCCTACCTCACCGTAGTTTTTTCCCTTTTGTCTATCTTTGTCGCATTGTATATTTCTTTAAAAAATCTTTTTAAAAACGATTGACTTAAGCGGCAAATCAAAATTGCCTGTATAATAATTTGTTCGAATGAAATTGACTAAATAATTGAATACTTGGAAATTATGCAGGAATTTTCATTTGAACCTAAAAAAATTATTCTACCAATTTTTTTGCCT
>CAZHOV010000012.1:0-41777 GCA_964534315.1 uncultured Saprospiraceae bacterium
GGGATGGAAAAGGCAAGAATCGAGAAAGTGATAAAGTGGATAGTGAAGTTTTTCATAAGTTTTTATGCCAAAATAAGGAATAATTGAGTATTCGTCAAGATTTGAATTGCCAAGTAGCTTGCATAGGGCTAAAATAGAGCCAAGCTGATGGAGATTTGAGAGTGGAAAATAAATTGAACTGATTAGGCGGACCTTTTTTCGGATTATATTTTCTTATTCGGACTACTTGTTATTTCAATTTTTTTTCAGAATTGACTACCAATTCGATTAAGGGGGTACTAATAGGGTGAAAAAAGCCAAATAACTGGTTTCAAATTTTTTAACACTCTATTTTTTTAAACTAAAAAGATTAATTATGAAAAACGTACTTACCCTTTTATTATTTTGCTTTGCACTGATTGTATATGGACAAAACGAGCAAGAACCAAATGATGCCTTTAGCGACGCTACCCCCATTACCTTTGATGCTCAGTGGTCCGGGAAGATACAGGTGGCAGGAGATGAAGACTATTTTGAATTTGAAATTACAGAGCCAGGAATTATTTCCTACAATTTAACAAGTGTACCAAGTGGAGTTGACTTAATAAGTTTTATCTATCACCCTGATTTTACTGAAATTAGGAGGAATATTAGTGTAAATGAAGCTCAGGGTTACTCTATGTTGGTAAGTACTTGTGAAGTGGGAGAACATTATCTCTATTTAAGTGATGAATATTTTAACACCGGTAATTTAGGAGATGAATTTAATGCCTATGATCAGTATACTTTCCAAGTAGATTTCACTCCTTTTAGCGCCAACGATCCCTGCGAATGTAACAACGCCTCCAATACCGCATGCTCAATCGGTATTTGTGATACGATCCAGGCTGTGGTCGCTCCCTGGTTTGATGATGATAATATCATAGAGGACAAAGACTATTACGAAATTGAACTTTTAGCAGGGGAGGAGGTGAATGTCCAATTAGCTAATATTCCTTCGAATATAAGGCCATGTATAACTATTTATAATTCTATTCTGGCTCCGATTGACGATCTGAATGGCAACATCGGACAACCCTTAACCTTTGATTTTACTGCTTCTGAAAATGGAACTTACTACTTTGAAGTAACTGATTGTAATGGCAATTTTAATGCAGAAGATCCGTACCAACTAACCATCGGATGTAATTTGATTAGCAAAACAGCAGCGGTAACTTTATCAGAGGATTTGAACGTCTTTCCCAATCCATTCTCCAAAGCCTTTTCGGCTGATCTTCAGCATTGGAACGGTCAGGACGTCACATTGACCCTGTTTAATGCTCAAGGTACACCTGTATTTCACCAAAAAACAGCAGCATCTGATCTGTTAACCGTTGATGTCGGCAACCTGCCCGACGGGGTTTATTTTATCAAGATGACTATTGGAAACCAAATACTTACCAATCGATTAATGAAGCAATAAAAAAGGAGTTACTGAAACAAGGGGCAAACAGCCCCTTGTGCTGATTACCCTTTCCCATTAGGTGACCTTTGCAAATTCTTTGTTTAGGTCACCTTTTTTCCTCAAATCTGACTACCAATTCCCCTCCAGCAGTACTAATAAGGAAAATACAGCATGCGAAAGTTGGCAAAAAACTAAAGCCTCTTCGCTATTCATTTCAACCATTATTTCTTAACCATTAAATGTAGTTTACTATGAATTGGAGTACCAAAAAATCCTTTATCCTGTTGACGTTCGTTTTTAGTTTATTCGTCTTACCGCAAGCGCAGGCGCAATTTAGCGTCGGGGGCGGACTTGGCTACGGGACCGCTGTAAAAGATATCGGCATAAATGTGCGAGCCATATACGGTTTCACAGAAGACTGGCGAATCGGCTATGATTTGATATTCTATATTGATGGCGTAGAAAACGTCAGTACATTCGAAAACAACGTTAATGGGCACTATGTGTTTGTCAACACCAACGGGTTACGCGCATACGGACTGGCCGGGCTTAATTTCTTTACTTCGACGATTAGTCTCGGAGGTATTGGAGCGAGCAACACAGAAATAGGTCTAAATCTGGGTGCCGGCGCTCAGTACAATTTCACAGAGGCTATTGGTGTCCTCGTCGAACCGCGCTTTGCCATCAGCCAGGCCGATCAGTTTGTCATCACCGGAGGCGTTATTTTTACTTTTGGTGGGTAAGCTTAAAAAGCAATGATAAAGTCGTCTGACCAATCCCATTGGTCAGACGACTTTTTTACCTTCGTCGCCTCGTCCTCTCAACGCCAATACTGGACTATGTGACTATGGCATTACGGCGCTACGGCATTTCGGCATCCTTCCTACCTTCAGCAGGCAAGCTTCAGGGAATTCAAAATTGCGCGAAAGGAAGAAATTTACTTATTTTCCGTGACTACGCCACTACTGGACTACGCAAAATCATCTGTCCTCTAATTTAAAATTTCTATATTAAAATTTAAAATATTCGAATATTTTTTCTAAAATTTGAATACCGTATTATGAAAACAAGTACTAATGGAAAAAACAACACCCGAAGTCTTATCAGACACTTTTATTATCTCCTCTCTGCAAAGCCAGTCTACCAGAGATCGCCGTCACGTATTTCGGCAACTCTGCAAGGATGAAGCTTGGAAAGGACTAGCCCGCAGCGCCATTCTTAGTGTAGAAGGCGACGAATCACAGGTTGAGGAAATTTTTCTGGAAAGTATGTCTGATTTTGCGCACAATATTATGCAGGGAAAATTTAAACGTGAAAGTAAATTAACAACTTACTTTTATGCGATTTGTAAAAACAAATACCTCAAAAGGAATAAATCAAAGGAAATACCGGTTGATAAAGTGCCGGAGAAGGAAAATCCCGATGATGGTATTGAAAAGGGCATTATTGAAGAGGAGAATGCAAAAGCCCTAAAAATGATTATGCATAAACTGATGGGTAATATGGGCGACCTGTGTAAAAAGATACTCAAATTCAATCTGCGAGGATATACGATGGAAACGATTGCTTATGAAATGGACTATTCGAGTGAGCAGAGTGCAAAACAAGCTGCTATGCGCTGTAGGGAAAAATTGCGGGAGCTGATAGAAGCAGATCCGAAACTTCTAAAAAAAATACAATCACTGCGATGAAATACTTTGATAAAATAGATCAATACCTAAAAGGTCAACTTTCGGAAGCGGAAGAAAAGGCATTCCTTCAGGAAGTAGCGGAAAATAAAGAACTGGCCAGCGAACTGGAACTGCAGGAGGCGGAAGAAACTGTCCTGGAGGTGTTTTCTAAAGATGAACTCCTCAATGAAATTAAAATGATCTATGAGGAAGAACAACAACATCAAAAAGACAAAAAGGATGTACCTTTCCGCTCGAGGAAATTCTTTCTGCTAGGGATCGCTATAGCCATTACCATTCTGGTAGCGGCTATTCTTATTATTAATGAGCTAATCAAAAAAACCTCACAACCTGCCCCCCCAAGTCCCCAGGCTTTTGCCCAAACCTTATATGAAGATACCCACCCGCCCAAATTTGACAACCAAACCAAAAGCATCGACAACCAGGATGCCGACGCCTTCTATGAGCAGGTAGCCCGCATCCCCGAAGCCGGTAATGAAGAACTCAGCGCCATCATTGACTACATCGGAACGGTCCGGGACCAATATCCGGAAGCGATCTACTACCTGGCCCACGCCCGGTTCCGCCAAGAGGAATACGAACTAGCAGCCAATCTATTTCAAGCTTTTCTTGACCAGGATGTTGGCTTCAAAAGCGATGCCGAATTCTACCGGGTACTAGCCCTGGTCTTGTCCGACCAAAAGGAAATAGCGAAACAGGAAATCACCACCTTACTTGATCGTGACTATAATCATGCTTATGAAAATTCCTTAAAGGAACTACAACAGTCTTTAGAATAGGAAAACATGAGGGTGTCTCATGTTTTCTTATTATTATCCTTAATTCTTATTAACCACTAACTGTATGGACCAATAAACATGGGGATAAAAAATAATAACTAACTGTAGTTCTCTGTGTCTCTCTCTGCCTCTGTGGTTGCCCCTAATATTATAAGTCATTACTACTAATTACCGAAGTTGCTTTCATGGTAGGATTTAATAGCCTGGCCTATTTTTCCAAGTGTTTCAAAGATAATTTTGGCATTTCTCCTAGTGAAATTATTAAATTGGAATCTTTATAATCCTTAACCTGTTTATTGTGTTATACAAGTAGTGTTTTTAAAAAACAATTGTTATATTTATAATAATTAAACTTGACTTTCTAAAAAGAGCGAACAGCCACCTTAATATTGAATCTAAAATTGCCTTGAATATTAAGCTAGCGCTGTAACCTTCACTTTTAAAGATCTTGCGAATAAATCAAGCAGCTTTCCGGTTGCTTGTCAAAATAAAAATTTTATGTTTAAAAAATTTTTTTCAAAAAAAAATGAGGAAGAAGAAGATCCCAAAAATAAAGAAGGGACTAGAATTGTCATTAAAAACATAAGGCCAAAAGCACATCCGCAACAGCCCCCTGCCCCCCAGCAAACAGAACAGTTTCAACAACCTCAAACACCACCCCCGCCTCCGCCGGAGACAACAGAAGAGCCTCGTTATAATCCATTTGAAAAAGCAAATACAGACAATGATCTATCTGACACAGAAGAACATTATGAGGAAGAAGTGGTAGATGATTCTTATATCAACGAGCCTGATGAACGTATCGAGGCTTTCCAGGAAACAATTGAAGAACAAGAAGCCAAGATCAAAGAACTTACAGAGGAAAATAACCTGTTGACCAATCAACTGCATCAACTCGATCAAGAGAATAACAAACTTACCAAGAATATTAAAACCCTGGACGAAGTTGAAACTGCACTTCGAAGAAAGATCGAGTCGCTCAATAGCAAAAATGAAGCGCTAAAAGAAGCGCTTGAGTTAGCGCAACAAGAGGAGACCATTGGACCCCAGTCCGCTGAAAACACGGAAGAGTTACTTCAATTAAAACAGGAGAATGAAAACTTGTTGCAGGAAAAAGAATTGTTGGCAAAGACTAAAACGGAACTTGCCAAACGGTTAGCTGTTCTCGAACAGGAGAAACTGGAACTCCTCTTATCAGCTCCTTCAGCGTCTCCGGACACCGGAGAAACAACTGATCCGTCCGCAGAAGCCATTGAATCTCTGACAGAAGAAAAAGAAGTTTGGGAAAAAGCAAAAAAAGAACTCGCATCTCGCCTGGCTACCCTCGAACAGGAACGACTGGAACTGCTAGCCAAACAAGAAGAACAGGTACAATTATTGGCTGAAAAAGAACAAATTGAAGCTGAAAAACAAAAATTAGAAGAGCAAATCGAAGCGCTCCAGGCGGAAAAAGATCAACTTCAAACTCAATTGGAAGAAGCGGGCTCCGGCCAACAGACATTGATCGATGAAAAAGAAGCCGAGATCCAAAAACTGAAAGAACAAATAGATGAGGCGAGTTACGATAGAGTAGATCTCGAAAAGGAAATCGAGGCTCTGAAAACTCAATTGGAAGAAGCTCAGACAGCTCCACCGCCGCCTCCTACCCCCGATCCTCCAGCACCTACCAGGGAAGAAAAAACGGAACCGCCGACTCCAAAAGAAGATCAACTCTACAATATCATCATTTACGTCCTTCCAGAAGAAGATGAATTCGAACTGGAACTACCCGCCATCATTTCGGGTGCCGAAATCATCTCCGAACTAGTCAGCGCCGAAGTACTCGAAGAAGACACCAATTACAACCTGAAAATTGAACGCTCCGGCGAAGAAATCCCACCCGACAAAACCCTCATCGATATGGGCGTCCAAAAAGGAGACTACGTGATCATACAACCACTTTAAGGTGATCTCGTATAGGAAATTACAGAATATTTAAATCCAAAACTTTTTTGAATTTAAATAATAGGATGTAATTTTCGTCACCTCGTCACCTCGTCACCTCGTCACCTCGTCACCTCGTCACCTCGTCACCCACGCCCACCAAATTAAAAGCGGGTGAATGACCACCAATCGCACCCAGGCCACCCACATAGGCGTACATAAGCCACCCGGAACGCAACCGCCGAGTTGAATGAAATACACGTGAGCAGGGATAAATGCTAGAAGCATAGCAATCAATCCCCAAACAGCTATCCGTCTGGTGACCGGAATGAGCACCCCGATAGCTCCTAACACCTCGGCAACACCACTTAACCAGTTGATAAGAGGTTTGTTAGGAAAATAATCGGGAATAAGGGGGATGTAAAATTCAGGGTTGACGAAGTGGTTGATCCCTGCTCCAAAATATGCAACGACCAGTAAAATCCTACCCCAGTACCGGATCTTTGAGCGGCCAGCCTGATTCATGTGTAGCTTTTAAAATGAGAAAAAAGGGAATCCACCAAAGAAAGTCATTGGTGATCAAGGTGTAAGCAAATGAAGCGGGAACAATGCCCTGGGCATAGTTAAATACGAATCCCAGCGGACCAAAGATCTTGCCCAAAAAGCCTACCGCTACGATCGGCCAATGCCGGATAGGTGCATAGCTGGCCCACCAATATCCTAGCCCATAAACACCGATTACCATCCCCATGCCTTGCCAGATCATTGCATGGGTAGGCAACTCCATTCCAGTCAACTCAAAAAAATGGTTAGGGAAAAGCACCACCCAGGCACCCCATAAAATATTATAAACGGCCGCCGCTTTTAAAACGGGTCCCATCCATGGTTTTTCTTTTGTATTTTGCATAGCATTCAAACAAAAGATAGGCACCTTTGTTTGACTGGAAAATCAGAAAAAATAGCACATGAATATACAAATCAAAACAGAAGTAGCCGGAAATTACCTCGAGATAATGGAGCGCTTTGATCGGGAGCTTTTCGAGGCCCTCAAACCCAAGGGCGCCCAAATGGAGATCGTCGAATTTACGGGCTCCAAGAAAGGCGACCGCGTGCATATCCGGTTTGTTAAACCCTTAAAAGCAGAGTGGATCAGCCTCATCACCGATCATGGCCATAATGAGAAAGAAGCCTATTTTGTGGATGAAGGAAAAACCTTGCCCTTCCCGTTGAAATACTGGAAACACCGCCATGTGGTACAAAAAGTATCTGATGATCGCTCCCTCATCATCGATGACATGACATTTAAAGGGACCAATTTTTTGTTTACCCTCTTTCTATATCCGGCGATTTTTTTGGGCTTTTATCCGCGGAAAAAGATTTATAAGGCTTATTTTGGCGATTAAAGCAGTTATTGTCTATGGATAAAAAGACTCCTCAAATCTACATCATCGGCGCCGGCGTCAGCGGGTTGGTAGCAGCGATAGAGCTGGAAAAAGCAGGCTACGCCCCCACCATCATTGATCAGGCTCCAACCGTCGGCGGCCGCGTGCGGACCGACCAACTGAACGGATACCTGCTCGATCACGGCTTTCAGGTACTTTTAACGCAGTACCCTGCTGCCCGGGAATACCTCAGTTACAAAGAATTAAAATTACAGCCTTTCCTCCCCGGGTCAGTCATTTATTTTAATGGAAAAAGCTATAAGATCGGTGATCCGTTGAGGAGTTTCCATTTCCTCCTTCCAACCCTCTTTTCTCCTATCGGCAACTTATCGGATAAGCTAAAGATCCTGAAGCTGTCTAATCAACTCAAAAAAAAGTCGATCGAAGCGATCTTTGAAGAATCGGAAACTTCCACTCTTCAATTTTTGAAAGACTTTGGTTTTTCTACAAATATTATCCAACGCTTTTTCCGCCCTTTCTTTGCAGGTATTTTTCTGGAGCCCGATTTGAAGACGTCCAGCCGGATGTTCCAATTTGTTTATAAAATGTTTGGAGATGGCTACGCTGCGCTTCCGGCCGATGGTATTCAGGCGATTCCCAATCAACTCAAAGCGCAACTTCAGTCGACTAGCTTCAATATGAATACGCCTGTAAAAGAGGTGAACGAAAAGACTATATTATTGGAAAATGGGCAATCTATGCAAGCAGATGCCGTCATTATCGCCACTGACCCTTCCCGCTTGCTAAGCACCTACGTCAAGCAGGAAGTAGCCTGGCACAGCTGTTATAACTTATATTTCAAAACTGATCATTCCACTTTAGAAGAGCCGATCATCGGATTAGTAGCAGATGAAAAGGCGCTGGTCAATAATTTGTATTTCACTACAGACGTGATCGAGCAGGAGGGTAGCGGAGCAGTACTTTCTGCAACGGTGGTTAGGCAGCATGACCTTTCGGAAGCCGAATTGATAGAGCAGGTAAAGCAGGAATTAAAAGCCATTTGCCGACTAGAAGAGCTAACGTTTTTAAAAGTATTTACTATTAAGAAAGCGCTACCCCGGTTGAAACAGTTGAAATATCAACCTTCGCCTGAAAAGATCAAAGTGGCGGAAGGGCTGTATGTAGCAGGCGATTATACCGCCAATCCCTCATTAAATGCGGCAATGTTGGCGGGAAAGGTGGCGGCTAATAGTTTGATAGCAGATCTTCAAGTCGGCTGATTTTAGAGGGTAAGAAACGCTAACTTTTTGTAATTTATCCTTTTATCTCTTCCTAAACATAAAATATAATAACCATGCGCTTTTTACTAGTTCTGCTCCCTTTACTTTTCTTCTCTTGCCAACCTGATTCTACAGCTGAAAAGGACCAAAAAGAAGAAGCACCTCGCCCGGCAAAAACCGAATTTGACGAAGAACTCGCCCAAAAGCTAGGCGCCGACGATTACGGCATGGCTCAATACGTTATGGCTTTTTTGAAAACAGGCCCCAATCCTTCAAAAGATTCCTTGACCCGCGCCAAGCTGCAACGCGCCCACCTGGACAACATCACCCGCCTTGCGGAAGAAGGAAAACTACTCCTCGCCGGTCCTTTTTTAGATGGTGGGGACATCCGCGGAATTTATGTCTTTGATGTAAAGACTACAGAAGAAGCAGAAGCCCTAACCAAGACAGACCCCGCCATTCAAGCGGGCAGCCTGGTCATGGAATTACACCCCTGGTACGGATCGGCATCAATCAAAATGATTAACGACTGGCATAAAAAAATTGCAAAGAAAGGGATTTAAGCAGGTTGTGGGCTTGGCGTTGAAGTTCGTGCCCCACCTATAGGTGTGGCACACCTATAGGTGGGGCACGAACTTCAAACAATCCCCTCTTTTCGGTTGTTTGGGGTTATGTATTGGTGGTTACAAACCAATACATACCATCAATCAAACTGTTAATTTTTCGATGCTAAAAATCGCATATTCCCCTATTTATAAATACGAACTCCCCGAAGGCCATCGCTTTCCGATGGTCAAGTACGAGCTATTGCCCGAGCAATTGCTATACGAAGGCACCATTAAAGAGGATAGCTTCTTCCATCCCGATCCGCTGACCGAAGAAACGGTGTTGCTAACCCATAATAAAGAATATTGGGAAAAACTAAAGCATTTGAAGCTGACCAAAAAAGAGATTCGCAAAATCGGATTTCCGCTTTCTGAAAAGTTGGTCCACCGGGGCCTGCACATTTCAAATGGCACGCTCCAATGCGCCTATTTTGCTCAGCAATATGGGGTAGCGATGAATATAGCCGGTGGTACTCACCATTCGTTTACTGATCGGGGAGAGGGGTTCTGTCTACTCAACGATATTGCTATTGCGGCCAACTATTTGCTGGAAAAGAATGAGGTGCAAAACATTTTAATTGTCGATCTGGATGTTCACCAAGGCAATGGAACGGCTCAAATTTTTCAGGAAGAAGACCGGGTGTTCACCTTTAGCATGCATGGAGCAAAAAACTATCCGCTAAAAAAAGAAAAATCTAACCTGGATATCGGCCTTCCCGACAAGACCGAAGATGAACCCTATCTCAAGGTCCTGCGTGAAATTCTTCCCCGAATAATTGATACAGTCCAACCTCAGCTTATCTTCTACCTCTCCGGCGTCGATGTCCTCGCCACTGATAAACTCGGCCGCCTAGGCATGACAATAGAAGGCTGTAAAGAACGCGACCGCATTGTGTTGGAAGCATGTCATAAAAATGACATTCCGGTTGCTATCAGTATGGGCGGTGGTTATTCCGAACGATTGGCGACGATCGTAGAGGCGCATTCCAATACGTTTCGGGTGGCGCAGGAGGTGTTTTTCTAGGTGTGGCATACCTATAGATGTGCCACACCTATAGGTGGGGCACGCCCCCTACATAACCAACCCCAGCACGTCTACATTACCCTTCACCTTATCTCCGATTTGTACCTTCACCACCGCATCTAACGGCAGAAAGATATCTACCCGGGAGCCAAACTTGATAAAACCCATTTCCTGCCCCTGCTCTACCCGCTGCCCTTCTTCCAGGTAATTTTTGATGCGACGCGCCATCGCCCCGGCTATCTGCCGTACCAGGATACTGAATTGCTCTCGTTCAAACACAACAGTCATCCGCTCATTTTCGGTAGAAGACTTCGGGTGCCAGGCAATCAGGTATTTGCCTTTGTGGTATTTCTTATAAACCAGCTTCCCCGAAAGTGGTACCCGGTTGGCATGAACATCAGTGGGCGACATAAAGATAGAGATCTGTATGCGCTTGTCGTCGAAATATTCGGGCTCATAAGTCTCTTCGATGACCACCACTTTGCCATCGGCAGGGGAGTAGATACCATCGGGGATGACCTCGGGAATAGGCCGGGGCGGATTACGGAAAAACTGAAGGCTGAAGATCAACCACCCCAGAAAAAAAAGGGAAAGAAGCAAGAAAAGGACCGTCAGCGGAGTAATCAATAATAATCCTAAACTAACAACTGATAACGTCGCAAATAAACTGATATAGAAGTAACCTTCTCTATGGATACGCATGGGTAGTGCTATTTACCAAAATAAAATAAATAAAGCGTGACAAAGGGGATGACAAAGATAAAACTGTCAAAGCGATCGAGAAATCCTCCATGACCGGGAAGCAACTTCCCGGTATCCTTTACATCAAAGCGCCGCTTGAACATGGATTCAATAAAATCACCCAAAGGACCAAAAATGCATATAAGGAAGGCAATCCACAACCAGTTCTCTAAAGGGATTTCACCTAGTACATAATTGACCAAAAAGGCAATGCCAAAGCAAGCAACAGTTCCGCCAGCAGCGCCCTCCCAGGTCTTTTTAGGAGAAATATTCGGTAAAATAAGATGTCTACCAAACTGCGAACCGGCCAGGTAAGCGCCCGTGTCGTAACACCATATTAATGCAATTACACCAAAGACTATATCTGGTGTGTGCCGCCCTCCATACTCCGCCAGCGGAGAAACAAAAGCAAAAGGCAACCCGATATAAAAAAAACCATACGCAATGGCAGCTGTATTCCAAAATAAATGGGGAGTACTACTGAAAAATTCATAGGACATCACCAGGAAGAAAAGGGGAATAATGTAAAAAATAATCCCGTTAATTGCGGTGACGAACGGATCATCAACGCCAATCAAGACCAACAAGAATTCCAGTATAAATACCGATAATCCAAACAACAACCCCAACACCATGCGAATCTGATTACTCAACGGTATATCATCGTGCCGTAACGTAATGGTCAAAAACTCGTACAGGCACATCCCGTTGATCAATAAAAACACAGCATATAAAAATACCTTGCCGGCATAGATCCCCCAGATCATGCCGCCCACAAAAAAAATTGCTGTTAATAGGCGCGTTGTAAAATTATTCATTGTTAGGCCAAAGATAAGGAAAAGGGGGAAACGATGTAGCGATATAGCGAGATAACGACTGAACGATATAGCGACTGGACGATGTAACGACTGAGCGAAAATTTATTCATAAACTTTTGGACGAGGGAAGGAAGGTGTATTTTTCGTCACCCCGTCACCCCGTCACCCCGTCACCTCAATCTTCCCATTCCACCAATCTTTTTCAATGATTGCCCTATTTTTTTTATAAAATTTAATGGCTGGGATATTCCAATCCAGCACTTGCCATTTGAGTAGGACAGCCGCTTTTTTTCTGGCTTCCTGTACAATGGCTTCGAACAGGAGTTGCCCATATCCTCTTCGGCGGTGGTGTTCAGTGATAATAAAATCTTCGAGGTAAAGCATGCGCCCCTTCCAAGTGGAGTAGGTAAGGTAATAAAGCCCCATACCTATTATGATGTCACCCAATTGCACCACATGGGCTTCAAAAATGCCGTTCTGGAAATTTTGCTCATAGTCGGCAAGGGTAGCTGTCAAAGCATGCGGCTCTTTTTCATAGACAGCCAACTCATATACCAGATTATATATAGCTGGTAGGTCAGAAGCAATAGCTTTACGGATAGTCAGGTCTTTCATATATTTTGTAGTTGTATGGCAAAGATGCTAATTTACACTTTAGTAGAAAGTAGAAAGTAGAAAGTAGAAAGTAGAAAGTAGAAAGTGAAAAGTCTGAACGCCCGGCTTTTTTAAAATTATTTCAAATTCACCCTTTGAAATAATAAAAATTACTTGTACCTTTGCAATCGCTTTTCGGGGGAGGTATGTAAACTGAATATTAAATTATGTAAATTTCCCTTTGAAATAGAGGTTTTAAGAGTAATAAAAATTTTTTTATGCCAACTATTAATCAACTCGTACGCAAAGGCCGGAAAAAAATAGTGACTAAAAGCAAGTCGCGTGCGCTTGAGTCTTGTCCTCAAAAGCGGGGGGTTTGTACAAGGGTTTATACCACGACGCCTAAGAAGCCAAACTCTGCCTTGCGTAAGGTTGCCAAAGTTCGATTGACGAACGGTATTGAAGTGATCGCTTATATCCCCGGAGAAGGTCATAACCTCCAGGAACACTCTATCGTTTTAGTGCGTGGAGGACGGGTAAAAGATCTTCCTGGTGTGCGTTATACGATTGTTAGAGGTGCGCTGGATACTGCGGGAGTGACAGACCGTCTTCAATCGCGTTCAAAATATGGAACTAAAAGACCTAAGTAACGTTTAGCAAGCAATAAAGTGAAATCAACCCAAGTGGTTGCGCTTTCATAAAGGAAAATAAATCATGAGAAAAAGAAAACCTAAATTAAGAATAACGCCGCCAGATCCCCGATATGGAGATCCATTGGTAACTCAGTTCGTAAATAACTTGATGTTTCAGGGTAAGAAGAGTTTGTCTTTTAAGGTATTCTACGAAGCGATGGATATCATCAAAGAGCGAACAAAGGAAAATGAATACGAGATTTGGAAAAAAGCGTTGACCAACGCCATGCCCCAAGTAGAGGTGAGAAGTCGAAGAATCGGAGGAGCGACTTTCCAGATTCCAACAGAAATTCGCGCAAAGCGAAAAATGTCTATCGGAATGAAATGGCTTATTCGATTTGCACGTGCAAGATCTGGCAAAGGGATTGCGGAAAAGCTGGCAGCTGAATTGATTGCAGCAAGCAAAGGTGAAGGTGCTGCAGTAAAGCGTAAGGAAGATACCCATAAGATGGCAGAATCTAACCGGGCTTTCGCGCATTTCCGCATCTAATTAATTATCTATTCCCATTATTGAACATTGAAATATTTTTAATTTATCATGGCAAAAGATCTAACATACACCCGGAATATAGGTATTGCTGCTCACATTGATGCAGGAAAGACTACAACTACTGAGCGTATTCTGTACTACACAGGTATCAGCCACAAGATCGGAGAGGTGCACGAAGGTGCAGCTACCATGGACTGGATGGAGCAGGAGCAAGAGCGTGGTATCACCATTACCTCTGCTGCTACTAAAACATCCTGGCCTTGGAAAGACCAGGAATATTCTATTAACATTATCGATACTCCCGGTCACGTTGATTTTACCGTAGAGGTAGAACGTTCTCTTCGCGTTCTGGATGGTGTAGTAGCACTCTATTGTGCAGTAAGTGGAGTTGAGCCGCAATCAGAAACAGTTTTCCGTCAGATGGAACGCTACAAGGTTCCTCGAATGGGGTTCGTAAATAAGATGGACCGTTCGGGTGCTGATTTTTTTGCTGTGGTGGAAGATATAAAAGAGAAACTAGGGGCCAATGCCGTAGCTGTTCAGGTTCCTATCGGAGCGGAAGAGACATTCAAAGGGGTGGTCGACTTGATCACCAACCAGGCTATCGTTTGGAACGATGAAGATATGGGGATGACATTCGAAGTTATTCCTATACCCGAAGATTTGCAAGATGTAGTGATGGAAAAGCGGGAAGAATTACTTGAGGCTATTGCCGAGTATGATGAATCATTGATGGAGAAATTCTTCGAAGATCCTGATTCTATTTCTGCTGAAGAAATGCGTGCTGCTATTCGCGCTGCTGTTATTGATATGAGCATTATGCCGGTCTTCTGTGGCTCGGCATTCAAAAATAAAGGTGTACAGGCTGTCTTGGATGCTGTATGCGCATTTATGCCTTCACCTCTTGATATCGAAGCGATTGAAGGAGAAAATCCCGATACGGGAGAAAAAGAGCTTCGAAAGCCTACAGTAGAAGATCCTTTTGCTGCACTTGCGTTCAAGATCGCCACAGATCCTTATGTTGGACGTCTTGCATTTATGAGGGTGTACTCTGGTAAGCTGGATGCAGGATCGTATGTATTCAATACTCGTTCCGGAAAGAAAGAGCGGATCTCTCGGTTATACCAAATGCATTCCAATAAGCAAAATCCAATTGATGTTGTTGAGGCAGGTGATATTGCTGCGGGAGTTGGTTTTAAAGATCTTAAGACCGGAGATACGATCTGTGACGAAAAAAATCCAATCGTTCTGGAAAGTATGACGTTCCCTGAGCCGGTGATTGGAGTTGCTGTAGAACCTAAGTCTCAAAAAGATTTAGATAAATTAGGAATGGCTTTAGCTAAACTTGCCGAAGAGGATCCTACGTTCCGCGTAAGGTACGATGAAGAAACCAATCAAACCGTTATTAGCGGAATGGGTGAGTTGCACCTGGAGATTATTGTAGATCGTCTGAAGAGAGAGTTTAAGGTGGAATGTAACCAAGGGCAGCCCCAGGTGAATTACAAAGAGGCACTGACCAGCTCTTTAACACACCGGGAGCGATTAAAGAAGCAGTCTGGTGGTTCTGGTTTGTTCGCAGATATGGAATTTGAAATCGGCCCTGCTGATGAAGAATTCTTGGAGAGCGAAGAATTTAAGAATGGAAAGAAGAAATTACAGTTTGTTAATGATATTAAAGGAGGGTCTATTCCTAGAGAATTAATCCCCGCCTGCGAGAAAGGATTTACAGCTATGATGGACAACGGTATTTTAGCCGGTTATTCTATCGATAGTATGAAGGTAAGAGTTTATGATGGAAGTACGCACCCGGTAGATTCCAAGCCGATTGCTTTCGAACTTTGCGCCAAAGAAGGATTCAAGGTGGCTGCTCCAAAAGCAAAGCCTGTAATCCTCGAGCCGATCATGAAGCTGGAAATCGTAACTCCTGAAGAGTATGTAGGTACCGTTATTGGCGACTTGAACAGAAGAAGAGGGTTGCCGAAAGGTCAAGATCCGCGCTCTGGTGGAGCTGTTGCTATTTCAGCAGAGGTTCCGTTATCTGAAATGTTTGGTTATGTGACTACGCTCCGTACCATCACTTCAGGTAGAGCTTCATCTTCTATGGAGTTTTCTCACTTTGCGCCTGCTCCTAAGAACGTTTCTGATGAAATTATCGAGAAAGCTAAAGGTACTGTAAAAGCATAAAACTATTTTGCACCGCATCTAACGGATGTGGTGCCTTTTTTTTTGATATAGAACTATTTTATAATTCTCTTTGAGGTATGAATCAAAAAATCCGGATTAAACTCCGTTCTTATGACCACAACTTGGTCGATAAGTCGACGGAAAAAATCGTAAAGACGGTACGTAACAGTGGTGCTGTAGTAACTGGACCGATTCCGCTGCCATCCGAGAAAGAAATTTTTACCGTGCTTCGTTCGCCGCACGTCAATAAAAAATCTCGGGAGCAGTTTCAGTTGCGTACACACAAACGCCTGATCGAAATTTACACGCCAACCCAGAAAACAGTCGACGCTTTGTCGAAATTGGAACTGCCAAGTGGTGTAGACATTCAGGTAAAATTGACGTGATGGTTATTCCCATCCATTTATTGTAAGTTGATTCGAAAACTCAAATTTAATGCATTCATGCCCGCGTCGGTAATTTGACCGTGGAGCACTAAACAGGTGTATCTATCCTGGATGTATTTAGAGTTTTCTTCATTATTTTGATTAACCAAAAATACGCATTAACGTGAATGGCTTAATAGGTAGAAAAATAGGCATGACCAGTATCTACGATAACGAAGGTAGAAACCAGGCTTGTACCGTCGTTGAATTAGGCCCTTGTGTTGTTACTCAGGTGAAAACACAGGAGACAGATGGTTATGACGCCCTTCAAATTGGTTTTGGAGAAGCGAAGTTGAAGAATACAACAAAGCCCATGAGAGGGCATTTCGATAAAGCGAAAACAGCCCCTAAACACAAGGTGGTCGAATTTCGGGATTTCGATATAGAAAAAGCAATTGGAGATATCATTAAAGTTGAGGAAATTTTTGTTGAAGGAGATTTTGTCAATGTAATCGGTACATCCAAAGGTAAAGGCTTCCAGGGGGTCGTCAAACGTCACGGTTTTGCCGGGGTAAACGACGCCACTCACGGTCAGCATAACCGCCAAAGAGCTCCCGGATCTATCGGAGCAGCTTCCTATCCTGCAAAGGTGTTCAAAGGAATGCGTATGGCCGGCAGAACCGGAGGTAAACGCGTGAAAACGCTTAATTTGAAAGTACTGAAAGTACTTCCTGAAAAAAATCTACTCCTCGTCAAAGGAGCTATCCCCGGTCATAAAGGGGCATTTGTTATCATTGAAAAATAATTGACCAATGTTGAAATTGGATGTTTATAATATCGATGGAAATAAAACAGGTAGCCAGATCAATCTACCTGAAAATATCTTTGGCGAAGAGCCAAATGACCATGTCGTCTATCTAGCTGTCAAGCAATATCTTGCTAATCAACGACAAGGTACTCATAAAGCGAAGGAACGAAATGAAGTCGCTGGCTCCGGAAAAAAGATAAAAAGACAAAAAGGTACGGGTACTGCCCGTGCAGGCGATATCAAAAACCCGTTGTTTCGCGGTGGAGGACGTGTTTTCGGACCCCAGCCTCGCGATTATGTCGTGCGCCTAAATAAAAAGGTGAAGACGTTGGCCCGGAAAGTAGTGCTTTCCAAGAAAGCTGCCGATGAGAATATTCTGGTTGTTGAGGATTTTACATTCGAAACTCCAAAAACCGGTGAGTACTATAATATCCTCAAAAACCTTGAGGTTAATAATACCAAAACACTCCTGGTTTTGCCGGATCACGATGAAATGCTCTACTTATCTTGCCGCAATATACCCAACGCCAAAATCACTCGTGTTCAGGACCTCAATACCTATGAGATCATGAATGCCGGCAAAGTTATTTTCGCGCTTGGTGCAATAGAGCAAATAAAAGGAGCAATGGTTTAATATTATCTTCAAAAGAAGATCAAAAATAGTTAGCAAAATGGCAAAAACAGTCTTAATAAAACCAATAATTTCCGAAAAGGCCGAACGTCTTTCTGAGGAGTTCAACCAGTATACCTTTGTCGTCGACAAAAAAGCTAATAAAATTGAAATAAAAAAAGCAATCGAAGAGCTGTATAATGTAAATGTCGAAAAAGTTCAGACAATGGTGATGCCTGGTAAAGAGAAAAGCAGAGGAACCCGGACGGGAGTGATCAAAGGAAGAATTCCTTCCTATAAGAAAGCAATTGTTAAGCTTGCCTTTGGCGAAGAAATCGACTTTTACGGAGATATTTAATGCCGACAAATTGTTTATTTCGGCTCTTGTTTAATGAAGCAAATAGAAGGTAAATCCTTCAGATCTATAAAACTATAAGAAAATGGCAGTTAAGAAATACAACCCGGTTACTCCAGGAACCCGACATAAGATCGGACTTTCGCTATCTGAGATTACAACCAGTAAGCCAGAAAAAAGTCTGTTGGCACCCTTGAAGAAAAAGGGGGGTAGAAATAACCAAGGTCGGATGACCATGCGCCAAAGAGGGGGAGGACACAAAAGAAGATACCGTATCATCGACTTCAAGCGGGATAAGGAGAATCAACCGGCAACGGTTAAATCCATTGAGTACGATCCGAATAGATCGGCTTTCATCTCCTTGGTTCAATATGAAGATGGTGAAAAGAGATATATTATCGCTCCAGACGGTTTGAAGGTAGGAGATACCATAAAATCCGGAAAAGGCACTTCTCCGGAAATCGGGAATGCGCTTTACCTTTCGGAAATCCCGTTAGGTTCCATGATTCATGCTATAGAGTTGCAACCTAAACAGGGAGCGTCACTTGCACGGGCAGCAGGTACCTACGGCCAGCTTATGGGGCGAGAAGGAAAATACGCAGTGGTGAAACTTCCTTCTGGAGAGGTACGCAGGATCTTATTAACGTGTAAAGCAACGATTGGTACCACTTCAAATCCAGACCATACGCTGCAAGTGTCCGGAAAAGCCGGGCGTAGCCGATGGAAAGGCAGAAGACCTCGTGTAAGAGGGGTAGCCATGAACCCGGTTGATCACCCAATGGGCGGTGGTGAAGGAAGAGCTTCAGGAGGACATCCAAGATCCAGAACCAGCGTAATGGCCAAAGGCCAGAAGACACGAAAAAAGAAAAAGCATTCTTCAAGACTGATTGTTTCAAGACCAAAATCTAAGAGATAATACATTGCTGGAAAGAACTTCAAATGACCGGACTATTGTCCTCGAAAATTTAGAAGCTCTTTTCATTAGCAAAATTTAAATTTTAACAAATGGCTCGTTCAATTAAAAAAGGACCCTACGTATTCCATAAATTGCTGACTAAAGTAGAAAAAGCTCAGGAGTCAAAGAAAAAATCAGTGATCAAGACTTGGTCTCGATCATCAATGATTATTCCTGATATGGTAGGCTTGACTATTGCCGTGCATAATGGAAAAACATTTGTTCCGGTATTTGTTACAGAAAATATGGTTGGACATAAACTCGGTGAGTTTTCTCCAACACGAAGTTTTAAAGGACACTCCGGAAACAGGAAGTAATATTTTTTCATTTTTATTGATAAACAATAATCGAATTTTCTGCTCCGGGGAAGTTACCCCTGGTAAGAAAATATCAAATACTGAAGTACGATGGAAGCAGTAGCTAAATTAAAAAATTGTCCGATGTCCGCCAGAAAAATGCGGTTGGTCGTTGACAACATCCGCGGTAAAAATGTAGAAGAAGCGCTGGATGTGCTAAGGTTTACCAAAAAAGAAGCATCGGTCTGGTTAGAAAAATTACTCCTCTCGGCAATTTCAAATTGGGAGTATAAGCTGGGAATGGGCTTGAGTGCTGATGATTACGATCTGTATATCAAAACCGCTTTTGTAGACGATGGTCCAATGCTGAAGCGGTTTCGCCCGGCACCGCACGGTCGAGCACACCGGATACGGAAACGAACGAATCACGTAACATTGGTAGTTGAGAATCGAATTGATATAGATGTGGAGGAAGAGGCAGAAGATGCTGTATTATACGAAGAAGAATAATCAAAATTGTTAGCTTTTAATATCTGAAATTTTATGGGTCAGAAAACGAATCCAATAGGTAATAGACTGGGAATTATTAGAGGATGGGAGTCCAACTGGTTCGGTGGAAAAGATTTCGCCGACAAGGTGGTAGAGGATGAAAAAATACGGAACTATCTCCGCGCTAGAATCCGCAAAGGAGGAATTGCCCGAATTATTATCGAACGAACGTTGAAGCGTATTACCGTAACTATCCACACCTCTCGACCGGGAATTATCATCGGGAAAGGCGGTCAGGAAGTTGATCGGATTCGCGAAGAGCTTAAAAAATTAACGGGTAAGGATGTACAGATCAATATTATCGAGATCCGAAAGCCGGAACTAGATGCTAATATTGTCGGAGAATCTATTGCCAAGCAGCTTGAAGCCCGGATCAATTACCGAAGAGCTTCTAAAATGGCGATTCAGTCTACTATGAGAGCAGGCGCTCAAGGGATCAAAGTGCGCATCGCCGGTCGTTTGAATGGTGCGGAAATGGCGCGAACGGAAGAGTTCAAACAAGGACGTACGCCATTGCACACTTATCGAGCCGATATTGACTATGCGCTTGTTGAAGCTTTTACTATCTATGGTAAAATCGGGGTCAAAGTGTGGATCTTTAAAGGTGAAGTTCTTGGGAAACGCGATTTATCTCCAAATGTAGGTTCTCCTAAGAAATCAAGAGGCGGAGGCCGAAGAAGAGGCGGAGGCGGAAGAAATAATAAAGGCGGGCGCTAGAAAATTAGCAAAAAAAGCCTTACCTTTGCCGAACTTTTTCAGAAAAAGCGTTTGTTAGCAGAAATGCTATTTTTTTAAAAGATTAAACAGTAAAATCATGTTACAACCAAAAAGGACGAAATACCGAAAGCAGCAGAAAGGCCGATATAACGGACTAGCCCACAGGGGAAGCAATATTTCGTTCGGTTCTTTTGGAATAAAAGCCACTACTTCCGGCCGTATTACAAGTAGACAGATTGAAGCGGCACGTATTGCCCTCAATCGTTACATGAAAAGAGAGGGTAGCGTTTGGATTCGGATATTTCCAGATAAACCCATCACTGCTAAGCCTTTGGAAGTACGTATGGGTAAAGGTAAGGGAGCACTTGATCATTATGTGGCTCCGATCAAGCCTGGTAGAATGATTTTTGAAGTGGATGGCGTTTCGTTAGAAGTAGCTAAAGAAGCCCTTCGTTTGGCCGCTCAAAAGCTACCTGTACAGACTAAGTTTATTGTCCGCCATGATTATGCTTATTAATTCGACTTTTAAAATAATAATATAATGGCAACCAAGAAATTTTTAATGCTTCAGGATTTTACCGACGAGGAGTTGATGAACGACCTGAAAGAAACTGAAGCACAATACCAACAAATGAAGTTTGACCATGCCATCAAAGGTTTGGATAACCCGTTGGCATTGAAAGAGGTGCGTCGAAATATCGCCCGGTTGAAAACGGAAATACGAAGAAGAGAAGTGGCAAGAATGTCAGCAGAAGAAATTGCCGGAAGAACCCGCATTAGAAACCGAAGAAAAAGAAAGAAATAATTTTTTAAGCAATGGAAGATAGAAATCTTAGAAAACAACGTATCGGTGTAGTCGCGAGTACTAGCATGAATAAAACGATCACCGTTTCCGTTCAGCGTAGATTGCAACACCCGATCTATGGAAAATTCGTCAAGAAAAGCCGTAAGTTTATGGCGCATGACGAAAATAACGAGTGTGGCGTTGGCGATAAAGTGCGGATCATGGAGACCCGCCCCATGAGTAAGAATAAGCGCTGGAGATTGGTGGAGATCCTTGAAAAAGCCAAGTAATATTTCCAAAGGGAAACAGCAGGGCATGTTTTTTATTGGTATTAAGTCCTTTAATTTCAAATTATTTGAGTCATGATTCAACAAGAAACCCGATTAAGAGTGGCTGATAACTCAGGAGCAAAAGAAGTCCTGTGTATAAAAGTGCTTGGAGGTTCGAAAAGACGATACGCTTCTATTGGTGATACCATCGTTGTAAGCGTTAAGGATTCTTCTCCCGGGGGAATAAAGAAAGGAACTGTTTCTAAAGCAGTTGTAGTGAGAACGAAGAAAGAAATCCGCCGGAAAGATGGTTCGTATATCCGATTTGACGATAATGCGGTAGTCTTGCTGAACAACGCAGACGAACCCAGGGGAACTCGTATCTTCGGACCGGTTGCACGTGAACTCAGAGAACGAGACTATATGAGAATCATTTCTCTGGCACCTGAAGTGCTTTAATTTTTTTGAATTAATTTCGAACAACTGCAGCTATGTCAAAAAAATCAACAAATAAACGGTTTGCTCCCAAATTGCATGTCAAAAAGGGAGATAGAGTAATGGTCATTTCTGGTGACTATAAAGGTACGGTGGGTGAAGTATTGGAAGTGTTCCCCAAAAAAAATAAAGCAATCGTTGAAGAGGTCAATATCCGTAAAAAGCATATGCGTCCTACCAACGATAATCCGGGAGGTATTATTGACATGCCTGCTCCGATCCACCTTTCCAATCTCATGCTGATCGACCCTAAAACAGGAGAACCGACCCGTATTGGACGGAAAATGATCGACGGGAAATTGGTAAGATATTCCAAAAAATCTGAAGAAATTATTAAGTGATGAAATATACACCTAGACTCTGGAAGAAATATAGAGAGGAAGTCGTTCCAAAACTGATGGAAGAATTTAATTACAAGTCCGTCATGGAGGTTCCTCGTATCGAAAAGGTTTGCATTAACCAAGGAATCGGAGGGGCAACTCAAGATAAGAAAGTGGTCGAATCTGCACTCAACGAAATGACAGTCATCGCCGGCCAAAAGGCAGTTCCTACGAAGGCAAAGAAATCTGTGTCGAACTTTAAGCTGCGCGAAGGAATGACTATTGGGGTTCGAGTAACCCTTCGTAAAAGTAGAATGTATGAATTCCTCGACCGGTTTATCTCTGTCGCTCTCCCAAGGGTACGTGACTTCCAAGGGGTTAATGATAAAAGTTTTGACGGTAGAGGAAATTATTCAGTTGGGATAACGGAACAAATTATCTTTCCTGAAATCGACCTGGATAAAGTGCCTCGCATAACTGGTATGGATATCAGTATCGTCACTACTGCCAAAACAGATGCAGAAGCATTGGCACTCCTCAAATATCTTGGATTGCCGTTCAAAAACCAACGTAATTAAATCGAAAATACTTAAAACGTTAAAATAAAATGGCAAGAAAATCTCTAATTGCACGAGAAAAAAAGCGCCAAAAATTAGTCGCAAAGTACGCTGAACTCCGGAAGAAATTGAAAGAAGAAGGAGATTACGAAGCATTGGATAAACTACCAAGAAATGCATCTCCCGTCCGCCTGCATAATCGCTGCCGGCTGACAGGTCGTCCGAAAGGATATATGCGTAAATTTGGTATTTCAAGAGTAGCTTTCAGAAAGATGGCCCTCGAAGGAAAAATTCCAGGTGTAACTAAAGCAAGCTGGTAAGCGTATTTCTAAAATGTAAATTTATTAAAATGGCAGTAACGGATTCCATTGGAGATTATTTAACACGTATTCGGAACGCCCAGCAGGCAAGACACCGAATCGTGGATATTCCGGCTTCGAATTTGAAAAAAGAGGTCACTAAAATCCTTTATGATCAAGGTTATATATTGAAGTATAAGTTTGAAGATGATCAAGGACCTCAAGGGATTATCAAGATCGCCCTTAAGTATGATCCGCGCACGAAAGAGCCGGTGATCCGTAAATTGGGAAGGATGAGTAAACCAGGTCTTCGAAAATATTCTAAAGCGGCAGATATCCCCAGGATTATCAATGGGCTCGGGATCGCTATCGTGTCAACCTCCCAAGGGCTGATGACCGATAAGCAAGCCAGAAGAGAAAATGTAGGCGGAGAACTGCTTTGTTACGTATATTAATCTATTATTGAAAATTATACCCTAAAGGGTTTGTTTAAATTACAGCATTATGTCTCGAATAGGTAAAGCTCCAATTAGTATTCCTTCGGGTGTGGAAATAAAAGTAGACGATGCCAACGTAGTAACGGTTAAAGGGCCAAAAGGAGAACTTATCCAAAAAATGGATCCTGATATTTCCCTGGAAATTGAGGATGGCACCCTGAATGTAGTACGGCCTACCGAACAGAAAAGACATCGTTCTTTGCATGGCCTTTATCGGTCTTTGATCAATAACATGGTTGAAGGGGTAACAAATGGCTTTGTAAAAGAATTAGAATTAGTAGGGGTAGGTTACCGGGTAAATAATACCGGCCAGCTATTGGAGTTGACCCTCGGGTATTCTCACCCAATCTATTTTTATCTACCAGATGAAATTGCAGTAGAAACTAAAATGGAAAAAGGAAAAAATCCTTCTATCAGACTAGAATCTACAGACAAGCAATTAGTTGGTCAAATTGCAGCAAAGATCAGATCCTTCAGAAAACCTGAGCCTTACAAAGGAAAAGGTATCCGCTTTAAAGACGAACAAATCCGTCGTAAAGCTGGTAAATCTGCAGGTGCTTAATTATTTTAAATGCATTTATTGCGAAAACAAAAAGTGTCATGAAACACACTAAAATAAGAAAAAGACGCTTAATTCGATATCGAATCCGAAAGACGATCAAAGGGACCGCAAACCGTCCCAGACTTTCTATTTTCCGAAGTAATAAAGCAATCTACGGGCAAGTCATCAACGACCTTACCGGGGAAACATTGGCTTCTGCCTCTTCTATTGAGGATAGTGTTCCTAAGGATGTAAATAAAACAGAGCAAGCTAAGCACGTCGGAAAAATGCTCGGTGAAAGAATGATGCAACAGGATATTAAGCATATCGTATTCGATCGAAGCGGTTACTTGTACCATGGTCGCGTTAAAGCTTTAGCAGATGGCGCGCGTGAGGCTGGGCTGAAATTTTAATCATAAACGACTATTTTTCAAATCCGGATAACGGATAGCAGTAATAAATAATTTCTAATGGCAAGAAAAACTCCAGAGCGGATAAAACCGGCAGAGACAGAACTTAAAGAAAAGTTAGTTAACCTCAACCGGGTAGCTAAAGTAACGAAAGGTGGACGTACCTTCAGCTTCGCTGCCATTGTGGTAGTGGGAGATGGTAACGGAACAGTAGGCCACGGTTTAGGAAAAGCCCGTGATGTGTCTGAGTCAATCTCCAAAGCAGTCGATGATGCAAAGAAGAACCTCATTAAAGTTCCACTTCATAAAGGAACGATACCGCACGAGCAAAAAGGTAAGTTTGGCGCCGGAAAGGTACTGATTAAGCCGGCAGCTGACGGTACCGGAGTGATCGCAGGTGGTGCCATGCGCGCTGTATTGGAGATCGCGGGTGTCCATAATGTTCTTGCTAAGTCTCAGGGGTCTTCCAATCCGCATAACGTGGTTAAAGCAACCATCGATGCGCTTTCCAAGCTTCGGGGCCCGCTGGAAGTTGCCAAGCAGCGACGAGTGAAGCTGGATAAAGTATTTAATGGTTAATTCACGGAAATTTAAAGCATTTTAGGAATGGGCAAAGTAAAAATCACCCAGGTTAAAAGTATTATTGATCGCCCCAAGCGCCAAAAAGAAACGATCAAAGCGTTGGGCCTCAGGAAGATCAATCATAGCGTTGTCCACAACGCCACCCCCCAGATCATGGGGATGATCGATAAGGTCAATCACCTGGTGCAGGTGGAAGAAGTGAACGACTAACATTAAGAAATTTAGTTAAAGCGTTAAGCAATGGACTTACATAAATTAAAGCCTAAAAAGGGATCGGTAAAAAACAGAAAACGTATTGCTCGCGGACAAGGTTCGGGGTTTGCAGGTACCGCTTCAAGAGGGCATAAAGGGGCAAAATCCCGCTCTGGTTTCAAAAATAAACGCGCTTTCGAGGGAGGTCAAATGCCCATGCAAATGCGCCTACCTAAACGAGGGTTCAAAAATTTTAACCGGGTTTCTTACGTGCCGATTAATCTTGATCGCCTCCAAGAAATCGCTCAACGGTATCATCTAAATGAAATCAATATCGATAACCTGGTAGCTAACGGTATCGTTCGTAAAAACGATAAAGTGAAAATACTAGGGGCCGGAGAAGTCAATTCTTCATTAACTGTAACAGCGCATGCTTTCTCAGCATCTGCGAAACAAGCCATCGAAGAGAAGGGCGGAAGTGTAAACATCCTATAAACAAAGCTGATGAAAAAATTTATCAATACCATTAAGAATATTTGGAAGATTAAAGAGCTTCGAAATCGAATCCTTTTTACGTTCGGGATCCTCCTGATCTATCGATTCGGCTCTTTTGTTGTATTACCCGGGGTTAATACCGTTGTACTTAAACAAAGTGTGCAATCGAATGCGACGGATTTATTGGGATTGATTAATATGTTCTCCGGCGGTGCTTTCAACAATGCCGCCGTTTTTGCATTGGGGATCATGCCCTACATTACGGCCTCTATTATCATTCAGCTATTAGGATTTGCCGTTCCTTATTTCCAACGCCTTCAGCAACGCGAAGGAGAGTCGGGAAGGAAAAAATTGAATCAAATTACCCGATTGTTGACCGTTTTCATTACGCTCGTACAAGGAGGGGGGTACCTTACTTATATCAAAAGTATGGGAGCAGTGTCTCCCCAAATCCCCGAGGGGGTTTTCTGGTTCTCTAATATTATTATCCTATCAACGGGTACCATTTTTGCCATGTGGCTTGGTGAAAAAATTACCGACAAAGGAATCGGTAATGGTGTTTCACTTTTGATCACCGTTGGTATTATTGCCACATTACCTATCGCTTTTGTTGCAGAAATTCAAAGCCAGTTCCAACAAAATCTAATCCTTGTTGTACTTGAAATGGCTGCGTTATTCTTCGTAGTAATGGCAACCGTATTGCTTGTACAAGGTGTACGTCGAATACCTATACAGTTTGCTAAACGAATGGTTGGAAGAGGATCTTCTAATATTCCCGTATCCGGAGCGCGTGACTATATCCCATTAAAGGTAAATGCCTCTGGGGTAATGCCGATCATCTTCGCACAAGCCCTGATGTTTCTGCCTGCCACTGTGGTACAGTTTCTCAGTAGCCCCGATAGCGATATGGCTTCAACCGGCATTTTGAGAGCACTCAATGATCCGTTTTCCTTCTGGTACAATGTGGTTTATTTCTTGCTAGTCGTTCTATTTACTTATGTTTATACCGCCTTGTTGGTTAATCCTAAGCAATATGCCGAGTACCTAAAGCGTCAAAATGCCTTTATACCCGGGATTAAACCTGGAAAAAAGACAGCTGATTTTATTGACGCCGTTACTACAAAGATTACCTTACCAGGATCTATTTTTCTTGGATTGGTATCTATACTTCCCGCGATTGTTGCCTTTTTTGGTGTCAACTATTCTTTCGCCATTTTCTTTGGAGGAACATCACTGCTGATTCTCGTTGCTGTTGTATTAGATACGCTTCAACAAGTTGAGAGTCACCTGTTGATGAGAAGGTATGACGGTCTGGTGAAATCTGGAAAACTCCAGGGACGAGGAGGTATGCAAGGAATCGGAGCAAGCATGTAATACGTGTTATTTGAACTTTTCTTCCTTGATTTAGTTGTATCAATCAGTAACACTGTTATAATCGGATTACTGAATTGAAAAAGAAATATGGTGGTATACAAAACAGATGAAGAAATTCAACTGATCAAACAAAGTTGTATGCTGGTTTGCCAAACACTTAGCCATGTGGGCAGTTTGATCAAGCCAGGAATTACAGGGGAATACCTGGATAAACAAGCCGACACTTTTATCAGAGACCATAACGCCGTACCTGCTTTCAAAGGATATCGAGGTTTTCCCGGAACATTATGTATCTCCTTCAATGAACAAGTTGTTCATGGAATACCTTCTAAAAAAGAGATTGTAGACGGAGATATTATTTCGATAGATTGTGGGGTATATGCTAACGGGTATTTCGGTGATTCGGCTTTTACCTTTGCGGTGGGAGAGATTAGTGATGAGGTGATGAACTTATTGCAGGTTACCAATACATCTCTTTACATGGCAATCGATCAAGCTGTTGCCGGTAAACGAATCGGAGATATCAGTTTCGCAGTTCAAAACTATTGCGAAAAAAAGCATAGATACGGAGTTGTTCGTGAATTGGTCGGTCATGGAATCGGAAAAGAATTGCACGAGCCTCCGGAAGTTCCCAACTATGGAAAAAGAGGGAAAGGCACAAAATTAAAAGAAGGCTTGGTCATTGCTATAGAGCCGATGGTCAACCTTGGTAAAAAAGAGGTGCGCACCCAAAAAGATGGGTGGACAATAACTACAAAAGATAAGAAAGTATCAGCTCATTATGAACATACGATAGCAGTTAAAAAAGATAAAGCTGAAGTTCTTTCTGATCATACGATAATAGAAGAAGAAATTAAGAAAAACGAAGCATTAAACTCAATTGGGGTATTAGCCTATGCATAAAAGCAACGATATTTTATTAAACAACATATAATTTTTTTAATTGAGTTGATTTTTTGCGATTAAAGGCAGAAAATCAATTTTATTTTTTGTATCTTTGCACACCGAATTTAAATCTATGGCAAAACAAGATTTAATTAAACAAGACGGAATTATTGAAGAAGCGCTCTCTAACGCGATGTTCAGGGTTCGTTTGGAAAATAACCATGAGATCGTAGCAACAATTTCCGGGAAAATGAGGATGAATTACATTCGGATCTTGCCGGGGGATAAGGTTGCGGTGGAAATGTCGCCTTACGATTTGACGAGGGGAAGAATTATTTATCGATATAAATAGTTTTTAATCATCTTATAACGAAGTAAATTCCGATAAAAATCGACAGCCAAAAGTTGTGTATACAGCTATTGGATTTTTGCATTTTAGCAGTTGGTTTTTATTGGTGCTAAAAAAGAATATCATGAAAGTCAAAGCATCTATCAAAAAGCGGTCAGCTGACTGCAAAATTGTAAGAAGAAAAGGCAAATTGTACATTATTAATAAGAAAAATCCTAAGTTCAAACAACGTCAGGGTTAATAACCTGTTTTTGATTGATTAAATCATAATAATAGAAAGATGGCTCGTATTGCTGGTAATGATTTACCTAAAAACAAGAGAGGTGTAATTGGTCTGACATACGTATATGGTATTGGGCAATCTCGTGCAACGGAGATTCTCGAGAAAGCCGGTATTGATGTCAACACAAAAATCATGGATTGGACAGATGAAAATATCCGTTCCATTTCACGAATTATACAGGATGAGTACACTGTTGAAGGGGAATTGAGAAGTGAAACCCAGATGAATATCAAGCGATTGATGGATATTGGTTGTTATAGAGGATTGCGTCATCGTAAAGGGCTTCCGCTTCGGGGGCAGCGTACCAGAACAAATGCCCGGACGCGTAAAGGAAAGCGTAAGACAGTTGCAAATAAGAAGAAAGTGACTAAGTAATATCTATAGAATGGACATCTACATGCTGATGTCTGTTCGCATTTTAGTTTATTTTTTGATTGTTATAGTTAAGAAAATATCATGGCAAAAGGTAGAAAAGCTAAAAAGAGAAATATTAAAGTTGAGCCCGAAGGGAATGCTTATATTCAAGCTACGTTCAACAATATTATTATCTCTTTAACCAACAAGCGCGGTCAGGTTATTTCTTGGGCTTCTGCAGGAAAGGCAGGTTTTAGAGGTTCGAAGAAAAATACTCCTTATGCTGCTCAGGTTGCTGCCTCCGATGCGGCTAGAGTTGCACACGAAGCAGGATTAAGAGCTGTAGAGGTCTTTGTAAAAGGCCCTGGATCAGGACGAGAAGCTGCAATCAGAGCGATTGATGCGGCAGGTATTAAGGTTTCTAAAATTAAGGACGTGACTCCCGTACCGCACAATGGTTGTCGACCTCCTAAGCGTAGAAGAGTTTAATTGAAGATATTGCAAATTGGTTTTTATACCATCATTTAATTGATTCTATCAGCATTTTGCTGTTCTAATATTTTAAACAATGGCACGATATACTGGACCGAAAACAAAAAAATCTAGAGCGTTTGGCGAACCAATCTATGGTTTCGACAGAGCATTCGAAAAGCGTAAATATCCTCCAGGTCAACACGGGAATTCGCGTAGGAGAAAGCAGCGTTCTGACTATGCATTGCAGTTGATGGAAAAGCAAAAGGCCAAGTATACCTACGGGGTACTCGAACGACAGTTCCGCAACCTGTTTGAAAAAGCCAACTCAAAGAAAGGTGTTACCGGTGAGGTTCTTCTACAGTTACTCGAAGCCAGACTAGATAACACTGTCTTTCGGTTAGGTATTGCTCCAACTCGCCGCGCCGCCCGTCAGTTGGTATCTCACAAACATGTTGTAGTGAATGGCGTTGTAACAAATGTACCTTCTTACGAACTCAGAGCAGGGGATATCATTACCATTCGCGGCAAGTCAAGAAAATTAGGCGTCATTCAGGATAGTATTGCAAATAAATCTGATGTTCGTAAATATGGCTGGCTAGAATGGAATCCTGATAAAATGCAGGGTGTATTTCTGGAGTATCCGGAAAGAGAACAGATTCCCGAAAAACTTAACGAACAGCTAATCGTCGAATTGTACTCTAAGTAATACGGTGTTACGATTGACGGTGTTCCCCTACCGGGAGGGATTTATTTCTATTTATTGTCTTCACTAAGGTAAGATTTAATTATGAGTATATTAGCGTTTCAAAAGCCCAACAAGATAATTTTGCAAAAAGCAACAGATTTTGAAGGGACTTTTGAGTTTAAACCTCTGGAACCAGGTTTCGGCCAAACTATTGGTAACTCTATTCGTAGAGTACTTTTATCTTCATTGGAAGGTTTTGCTATCTCTTCTATCCGGATCGCCGGCGTTGAACATGAGTTTTCAACAATACGCGGAGTGGTAGAAGATGTAGTCGATATTATCCTGAACCTTAAGCAAATTCGTCTAAAACAATTGCTTCAAGGAGATGATATCAGTAGTGAAAAAGTTTATCTGACCATTAGCGGGAAAGAAGAATTTCGTGCCAAAGATATCGAAGAGCATACCAATGTCTTCAAAGTAATGAATCCGGATATGCTCATCTGCCGGATGGAACCTTTTGTCAATCTCGAAATGGAACTGACTGTTTCTAAAGGTCGTGGCTATGTCCCTGCTGACGAAAATTTACCTAAAGACGCCCCCATCGGTGTCATCCCTATAGATGCGATCTATACTCCAATAAAAAACGTGTCTTACAGCATCTCTAATACGCGTGTAGGTCAACGAACGGATTATGAAAAACTCACGATCGAAGTGAAAACAGATGGTACTATCCACCCGGAAGATGCCATCAAAGAAGCTTCTAGAATTCTCATCCAGCATTTGATGTTGATCACTGATGAGAATATTACATTTGACGATGCGACTACCAGAGAAGAAAATATTGTGGACGAACATATCCTCCACATGCGTAAATTGCTCAAAACTTCTCTCGAAGATCTTGATCTTTCTGTGCGGGCCTACAACTGTCTAAAAGCCGCCAAGATTAATACACTAGCCGAATTGGTCAAATACGATACGCACGAACTGCTGAAATTCCGAAACTTTGGTAAGAAATCCTTAGTCGAAATTGAAGAACTTCTTCAAGATAAAGGACTGACTTTCGGAATGGATCTTTCGAAATATAAATTAGAAGAAGATAATTAATCTATTCAGTGCAATAACCTTTGGGTGTTGCGAAGACCTGCCGGAGCCCTACCTCGGCTACCGGAATTAAAAATAACTTATCATGAGACACGGTAAAAGTTTTAACCACCTCAAGCGAAAGTCAGGGCACCGTAAAGCCTTACTAAAAAATCTATCTATTGCTTTGATTACCCACAAGCGAATCAATACTACCCTGGCAAAAGCTAAATCGCTTCGGGTCCATTTGGAACCGCTAGTGACCAAAGCAAAAAGAAATACCACACACTCCAGAAGAGTAGTGTTTAGTTATCTTCAGAACAAAGAAGCTGTTGCCGAATTGTTCGGTCCAATAGCTGCTAAAGTTGCTGATCGACCAGGTGGATATCTACGGATTCTAAAAACCGGCTTTCGTAAAAGTGATGGTGCCGAATTGGCAATGATTGAATTTGTCGACTACAATGAAGTCTATACCATCGAAAAGAAAAAGAAGAAAGAAGGTGGAAGAAAACGTCGACGAACCAGAAGAGGGGGTGGAGGAAGTTCTTCCACTACTACCGTGGCTACAACAACTACAGGAAGCGAGGAAGAATAATTTCCTTCCTTCTTACGCACATATTAGTAAAGAAATCCTTGAGGGTATTTCACCGATGAGTGAGATACCCTCATTGACATTTCAGAGGGACCCGATTCAAATTTTATTTCCTGTTTACCAAAAAACGTTCTCTGCCAATGATTACACAAGTACCTATTCAACTTCCTGCCTTTTCCAGAGGCTTTCACCTCATTGATCAAATTATTCTCGAAAAACTTGGCGGACTTCCTGAAAAGGGGCTGCTTTCCCTATTTATTCAACACACCTCAGCAGGCCTCTGCGTCAATGAAAATGCCGATCCCTCGGTCAGAGCAGACTTCGAAAGCATCTTTAATAATCTGGTCCCCGAAAATCAATCCTATTATACCCATACCCTCGAAGGCCCCGATGATATGCCTGCACACATCAAAGCAGCCCTCGTGGGTTCTTCTGTAACCATCCCTATCACCAATCACAAACTCAATCTTGGAACCTGGCAAGGTATCTACCTCTGCGAGTTCCGAAACAGAGGGGGAGGCAGAAAGCTTATTGCAACGGTTTATGGGGCCTGAATATCCTTTTTCCAAATTTCAAATCGCTCATGCATCCAATTTTAAGCGGCTTATTACTCGGATTATCACTGGCCATACTGGTTGGTCCCATTTTATTCACTATTATCCAGACCAGTCTGGAGCAAGGAGCACGTGCGGGATTATCTGTTGGGTTAGGTATTTGGGTGAGTGATATTCTTTATTTTTCTGCTGTCTATTGGGGGTTGTCGGTTGTAGAGGAGATGATCCGATGGCCCTGGTTTTCCTTGGTTGTTGGCGTAGCGGGGGGGATGGTTTTGCTTGGCATCGGAGTAGGGCTGGCACTCCAGCAGCCTCCTAAAGTAGCTGATCACAATGTGCAGGTAAATGTCAAATCCTTTTTCGGCCATTGGTTGAAAGGCTTTTTGATCAATACGATTAACCCGTTTACCGTATTTTTTTGGGTTAGTATGATGACGACGTTTGTATTACCAGAGGAGTGGGGAACGGGGCAGGCGTATCAGTTTTTCCTGAGTATTCTAGGCGTAATTGTCCTTACCGATACATTGAAAGTATTTTTAGCAAAGCGTATTCGAAATTTACTCCAATACCACCACCTGCTTTGGACCCGTAGAATCTCGGGGGGCATACTTATTCTGTTCGGGATCATTTTGATCATCCGGGTCATGTTTTGACCAGTTTTCCTTTCCATTCATTTAACTCCTCCCGGATCAGGTAGAACCAAAGAGGAGGAACTAACGAAAGCAACATGGAAGCTGGATAACCGTAGGGCAGCTGAGGACTATTGTCCAGGTGGCGCAAAACCTGATACTTCCGGTTTGCTTTATAGTGGTGATCTGCATGACGGGTGAGTTCATAAAGAAAAATACGGCCAAGCTCGTGGTCGGAATTCCAGGAATGTCGGGGTGTTACTTTTTCGTATCTTCCAGAGTTTGTCCGCTTGCGTTTCAGGCCGTAATGCTCAATATAATTGACGGTCTCTAAAAGTAAAAAACCAACTACAGCCGCTCCCACTGCAAACCCGGCTACTGTCCAGCTCCAAAAGAGTGCAATGACCAGCAGGTAAAGTAATTGGATGATGGTTATGCGGATCATGGCATTGTGGTGAGAAAATACTGCTTTATTAGATCGTTGCAAGCGCTGCTTTTCCAGTTTCCAGGCATTAAGGTAACTGCCGGTAACTGATCTGACCCAGAAGGCATAGATCGACTCGCCTTCGCGAGCGGTGGCCGGGTCTTCGGGGGTGCCGATATTTTTATGGTGGCCCCGGTTATGCTCAATGGTAAAGTGCATATAAAGGTTGGGCAAAAGAAGTGCTTGTGCTATCCAAACTTCCCATTGATTGTTGCGATGCCCCAACTCATGCGCCACGTTGATCCCGACGGTGCCCAGAACTAGCCCCATATTGAGGGTCAGCCCGACAGATTCAAAAGTAGTAAGCGAAGCGGAATGGATAATATTAAGGTAATAGATCAATAAACCAAAGAGGATAGGCAGATTGAGGTAAAGCAGCAGATCAAAAAAGAAGCTTTTTACTTTATTTTCCTCCTCCTCGGGGCTTAGATTTTTTGCGGATTTTGGCAAAACCTGCTCAAAAACCGGTATGATGATAAAGGCCAGATAAATTCCGGCAGGCGACCAGATACCTTTAAAATAAAAGCCCAAAAAAGCCGCCAGGGGTAACAAATAAGCGATTAGGTATTTAAGATCTTTCATGGACACTCCGTTTTCTTAACCAGATGATTAAAAATACGAAAAAACTACACCTTTTGAGTTATTTTTAAAGGGGAAATATTCTGATTTCAAAAAATCAAAATATTTCCCCTTTAAAAAACCTTAGAAAGGGATGTTCAACAGACTTTTTGGACCGTCTCAGGTCAAAAAATCCCTACCGCATCACCATCATCCGCTTCGTCTCTACAATACCCTGCTCATCCTGTAGTGTTACTACGTAAACACCCGGAGGCAGATCCGATACATCCAGCCGCAGCGTGCCCTGCGCATCCTCCAATTCCACCGTCTTGATTAACGCACCACTTGTGTTTCTCACCAATAACTCGCCCCAGCTCCGCGCCTCATAGTCCACGTTTACCCAATCTCTGGAAGGGATGGGGGAAAGGTGGAGATGGTTATTTTTTATTTTTTTACCACCTGAAGATCTGTTCGATGACTCATTAGGGGGTAGTAGTTGATAGTTGAAGGTTGGACTATTATATAATCTTTTGCAAAAATATCCGCAATTGTTTTCTAAAATAATAGTATATTCGTAGGAATAGTTATCGAGTATGTCTTCCCAAAAGGGCCAATTCATGACATCTTGTTCAAAATTTATTCCAACTTCTATATCAGGTAGTTGATTGTCAGTATTATCCCAAGGCCATGATTCTACATAAGGAAGACAAGTTCCACTACCCTGTAGAGTACCTTCATATTCGATTTCTCCGGGAATTACATCTTCGCTATCCATTAAAGGGGCTGCAAAGGTTAGCTTCATTTCAATAGTAACATCGTATGAAGTTACCTCACAACCCGATGGGGTTATGTAAAAAGGAAGATTTAGAATATCGAATTGATCGTAAATATCAAATACATCAGGTGGTAGTGGAATTTGATCGTCATCAACTCTAATTACATTTGGTAATGTGCAATCGTATGGTTCTATCGTATCACAAACCTCCGGCTCCAACTTAACAGGCTTAGACTGCTGGGAGCATGCTCCTCCATCATCAAAGTCATAAGTACCCTCTAGCACATATATTCCGGGGCTTTGATCTTCCAGGCACAAATCCTGGACCAGGCCACTCCCGCTGGCTACCACTGTAGGTGGAGCGGAAGGATCATTCACATCCAAACTCAACCATTCCCACGAATCATACCACCCATAGCCAAACAAGCAAATGCCCGGCTCTTCACAGAAATCTTCATAACAGACCTCATAACAACCGGAGAGGATTCTGTCTAAATTAAAGCTGGGTACGATAGCGTTGTCCAATGTCTGACAACCGTAACTATTGGTGATAATGGCATTGTAGGAGCCAGGCTGACTGGTGATCAAGCTGTTGCCTTCGGAAACAGGGACCAGGCTGCGGTACCATACCGCAGTCTCATCGGGTTCCAGCGCCACGCTGAGATCGACTTCGTAAGGCTCACACGAATTTAAGTCTTGAGCGATATCAAAGAGATCCGGACTTGGATTTACCGTCACTTCTATTTCCTCCATAGCGCAGACATCTCCGTCTTCTGTTATTTCAAGCGTGACCGTATACACCTCGGGCTGGTTGCCGGCCGGAGGATCGACCTCTACCTCATAGGTCCAAAAGTTACCGTTATTCGATGGATTTTGAGGATACGGAGGAGCTGGGGTAACACTCCAATTGGCCGTGAAAAAAGGATTGTAACCGGTGGCGGAAAGGTCGATCTTCGTAGAAGCTGGATAGCAAAAGGCCTCATCGCCAATTAGTTCAACCTGATAATTCCTCAGCCCTTCAATTGCTGCGACAGTAGTAGCCGCGCATCCATTCGGACTTTCGTAGGTCACCTCGTAAAAACCTTCCTGATCGACGACGATAGTCGAACCGTTTTCTCCGGTACTCCATTGAATGTTTGAAAAGGGACCGCCACTGGTTTCTTGCAGGGTCAGCCTGGCTCTGGTATCGCAAAAGGCACTTTCTACCACAACAGTTCCTACCGGAGCTGCCTGGGCATTAATAGTATTCTCAACAGTATTGATACAGCCAAAGTTATCTTCTACGGTAAGACTGACATTGTAATTGCCGGCTTCTTCAAAAAGATGGACTTGAGTTTCCTGCCCGCTGGTGATATTGGGTTCAAACACCCATTCAAAGGCGACAAAATTGTTCGTATTGACGGTAGGAAGGAAGTTTAGCACCTGATCTTCGCAATTGGGTTGCGGCTCTGCCTCAAAATCAATAACTGGATCGTTCGGAATCTCTATGACTCTGCATGTTTCACAAGTATATCCCGTATTTAAGGTTACCCGGATGCAGACTTCCTGCTGGGTGCCTTTTAAAGCCCCGGGGACTGTAAAGGAAGCTTCCTCTCCGCTACCGATACTGCCTAATCCGGTGATACCCCAGGTTACATTGGTAATATCGATCTGGTTCATATTTTCATCGGCAGGAGCGTGCTCAGACAGGTCTTCGAGATTTAAGGTGAGGTCATCTCCCCCGCCGCATTCAAAGTAATGATTGAACTCAGCAACGACAGGAACGAATATTTGGACTCGGTCTTTAACAACACAACTTCGACCATTTGGGCAATTTAGGTTTGCACCAAGTTCCAGGTTATAGAATCCCGCATTGGTAAGGGGAATAGTTGTCTGTATCAAATCATTTTCGGTTACGACGGGAATGTTCGTCGGTGGAGCCGCATTTTCTATAGACCAAGAGATATTTTCGAATAAGGAAAAATCAGGAGTAAGGGTTCCTGAAAAATCGAAAGTGCCACATTGACCATTGGGAGAAAGGATCACTTCCTCAATAGTGGCATCTCCGGTAATATCGCAGGAACAGTCAGATACACCACAAGTTTCAAATTGGTAAGTCGTCTCATAGGTACAATTGGTGCCAACCTGATTGATCAGTATTCTATATTCTGCTATCTCATTTACCATTAAAATAGGATCATTCGTACCAACCGGAAACCAACTTCCATTGACATTCTGTTGCCAGGAATAATCATAATCATACAAGCTATTATCCCAGTCTTCTACCATCAGGAAGGATCCGGGAGGTAATTCTTGTTCACCCGCATCGTTGCAAATAATTCCCAACGGAGCTGAGATGAGCGGCTGCCGGTCAGGTAAAACATCCACAAAAGTATTTGCCATTACGATAGTTTGGCAACCGGCTACTCCAAGGGCCTCAACCCTTATGTAATGCCTGCCCGGTTCTGTGAAAATGAAGTCGATGGCAGGTGTAACCATGTTTTGTTCGACTCCGTCAATGGTCCAACGGTAGGTATCGGCCGGGTCATTCAGAACGGTAAAAGTGTATATTTCGTCTAAACAGCCGGTATTTGGGGCAGCCTCCAGGACAATAGGAGGCGGGGTAATGAGTTGAATGAATGTGAAGGTCGAAAAACCTGTATTACATTGTCCGGCATTTCCACTTGCCGACAGGGTTATATTTTCCGGACCTGCAGCAGACCACTTGATCATCACTTCTCCCTCATTGGCTCCCGGAAGAATAACTCCCGCATCTTCAGGTGAGAGCGTCCAGGTGATATTTTCGGCTTCTGCTATATCCAGGGAATAGTCAGTGATTTCATCCGCACAAACCACTTCAGGACCGACAATCTCTACCTGAGGAGCCTGCGTTGTGTTGACTACATCGATCGAGTGGCCTTCACTGCGACATATTGGAGCATCTGCATATTCGTAGTAGGCAGTTAGGGTACCCGCATTGAACCAGGTCACCTCTACGATGGTGCCGTAGTTTGTAGTGACGCCGCCCGGAAAAAAACCTCCGGTTACTTCCCAATAGGTGGTTATTCCATCGTCGGGGTCATCGACTGAATAGATGTAGTCTTCATTCAGACAGATCATGGTAGGTCCAAATATTTCCTGGGGAGGATCGATCTCATCGCGCACTTCCAGTAGATAGGAATCAGAACAACTAAAAGTGTTACCCTGCCCGTCAGTAATGGCCACCGTAATGATGTAGTTTCCAGCCTCCGAAAGCGATCCGGAAGGTACCGCAACGCCGGATGCATCGCCTTGAAGAACAAAGTTATTGGTTCCGGATTCGTGCTCGAAGGTCCATGCTGTCGTATAGCCGGCGGGAAGTACCGGAACGACAGAGAAGTTAGTGGCGTCATTCAGACAAACCGTTCCCGGGCCGTCGATATTCAGGGTTAAGAAATCTGTTGTCATACAACCGGAGGCAGAACAGTCTGCCAGAAAATGATCGATTTGCAAACATACTTCAAAACTTTCGGGAGCGCTGTTGGCCGGAATGACAAAGACATTCGGGTTATTATTGACCTGATTGCCAAGATTGCTTGGTGTCGTAGTCCAGGTATAGGTGGCATTCGGAAAAAAGGGAGCAGAGTACGTGATCGGCTCATCGTCGCTTGCACAAATGTTTTGAGGCCCCGATATATCTATAGTTGTAGGGATTATGGGGATGGGTAGGACGGTCTCATTGTCTTCGCAATACCCACCTGTGCAGTTGGAGACCGTCAGCGTTATGTAGCCTAAGCCGCTGAAATCGGGAGGCAGGTTTTCCCAATTAACGGTAAAGGTATTCCCGTCAGCCATACCGGGTATTGGATTGGCGTCTCCATAATAGGCTCCCCATTGGAAGGTTCCGCAATCGGCATTGGTAGAATACGTGATGGTGCTCCCCTCGCAAATAATGGAAGGGCATTCAATCTGAGGTGCCAAAGCTTCCAGTACTTGAACATCCATAGAAAAAGGTTCTGAAAGACAACCTACGCTTAGCATGCTCTGCAAGGTTACGGTGTAGGTGCCCGGAGTATCAAAAAGGTAGATCAGGTCATAGTTGTCTGATGAATGAACTAAAGTCGCGCCCTCAAATATGGTCCAATAAAAGGAATAAGGAGTAGATTCGACCCCCGGTGTTGGCGGATCAACAAGGTTGGCAAAATACAGTTCGGCCAAATTGCAAACTACGGCAGTTTGATCTTCCGGATAACCGATGAGATCGAAAGATGAGTCGGGGGCTTTCAACACGGTATATTGGACACAGTTGGTCGCTTCACAGCCATTATTGTCCGTTTCGGTCAGGCACAACGTATATTCTCCTTCGGTTGGCGGAGTATAAGGTAATTGAATTATATTTCCATCCCCGTCTGTCCACGTATAATTATTGTTATTGACTACGTTGATTGCCTCTCCAAAGCAGAATCGTAAACTAACATCGTTATTCAGGGGTGGGGTTTCAAATTCAATGATTGCGGGTGGTTGCGGGAGTGGTTCCACTGTCAGAGAGCATTCTGAAATCAGCATCCCATTGGCATCGAGAATATCGAGAAAGAGGGTTCCGTTGCCGGGCATGTTCCACTGGACCTGAACAGATGCATTGTTGTCATCCTGGCTAAGAATGGATCCGTTTTGGGCGCTCCAGTTAAAAGTAGTTCCTCCTACAAAATTGTGCGTATAGGTTACGCTTACATTTGTGCAGGGCGATTGATCTCCTGTAATTATACAGGGTTGAGCAACAGAAGGGTTGGCGAAGGGCAATAGTAATAAAGCCCAGCACAACCCCCAAAGGTTGCGGGATAGATAATTAAGCATGGTTAATTTGATTTTAAATGAAAAAATGAATTTTAAACAGGCAGGAAAGTGTAAACAAGAAGGGAAAAAGGGGTTGCCCGGAGGCAACCCAAAAATATTCTTGCTTTAACAAGAATCTTTCCTACTAATCGTCTTTTTATCTACTACATATTTGTTGATTTTGAACAAAGAAGTACTAAGCCATACTGCTTTCACGCAGTAAAGCCAAAACTGAGTATCTTGGCGATTAGTAAGAAAGGAGGTTCACGAAAGTGAGGCTGACTACTCCAATCATGAGACAGCCTCTTTCCATGAGCTTTATATTTACCCCGATAGGAAAGTAAATTTATTTTCTATTGGTTCTCTATTCCTAAAAAAGGTAACCTCCTAACAGGAATTTTTTTTAAAGTTTTCAAAAACTTCCTTCAGATGGGTTACCTTAATCGAAAATTTGTAACTAAATATTAACTAGATGGAGCTTCCTAACGACCATACGCTGCTGCAATGGGTTCGTAGTGATGATGAAGGACAACGCGACCGCTTTTTCAGACTGGCCTACACCCACTACTACGAATCTATTGAAATGATGGTCTTGAAGAATAACGGAACGAAAAGCGAAGCAAAAGATTTGTTCCAGGACGGCCTGATCGTTCTCTATCAGCATATTTTGAAAAAAAACTTCCACGGCAATAGCAGTATCAAAACCTACTTCTACGCTATTTGCCGCAAGTTATGGTTGAAAAAACTAAAGAAAGACCTCCCAACTACCGAAATTGATGCAGGCGTTCGCGAGATAAAAGTTGATCCCGAACCTGAAAAAGTCCTGATCGGTAATGAACGTACCCAACTCATAGAACAACTGCTGGACCAATTGGGATCGGACTGCTATAAGCTCCTGAAACTCTTTTATTACGAACATTATTCTATGCGGAAAATTAAACAATATTTTGGCCTGGCAAATGAGCAGGTCGCTAAAAATAAAAAAGCTAAATGTATGCGGAAACTCAGAGAAAAATTATCTCAACACCCCAACTATCTTAAGTTGCTAAAAGGAGACTAGTTATGGAAAAGTACCTACAAAAATTCGAAGATTATCTTAGGGGCAATTTAAAGGAACAAGAACAACGGCAATTTGAAAAATCATTGGAAGAAGATCCTGAAATGAAACGGGAGTTTGAGATCTTCCAGGACATCACCGGCGGCATCAAACAAAAAGCCAACAAAGAATTGGGCGCCCATCTCGATACCATTTACCGGGAGGTCAGAGGTAAGCCCACTCCATCTTCTTTTTGGTCTAAATGGTGGTGGCTCATCGCTATTGCCGTTGTTTTACTCATTACTGTCCTGATTTTCTTCTTGAGAAATAGAAGCCAACCTGATCTGTATGCTCAGTACTTCATCCCTTTTTCTACCGAATTAAGTACCAGGGGCTCGGCTTCAACCTCTCCCGAAGTCATCCAGCTCCAACTGGATGCCCAAAAGGCATTAGAATCCGGAGCCTATGACCAATTCCTGAGCCTGATCAAACAGCATCCTTCCGTTTTTGATCCCTCCAATCAACCCCAGCTTCACCTCTCCATCGGCATCGCCCAACTGGAACAAGGCCAATTTGAAGAAGCCCTCCGGTCTTTTTCAGCGCTGGAAAATCACTCCATTTTGCAGCACCAGGCCATTTACTACAAAGCACTTGTTTACCTGAAAGTGGAGCAGACGGCATCGGCCCTCCAGGTACTCAAAGCCCATCAATGGAACGATGGCCTGATCGGGAAAAAGGCTAAAGCGTTGATAAATGCGATAGAGAAACTGGGGAATGCAAAGGAATGAAAAGAAAGAATGAATCGGGGAATGAGACTGGGAAACGGTTGTCTTTCTCCTTAGCGTTTTTTGGGCCTATGCGAAAATATTTTTGCAGGCTTCCTGATACCATCCTGGTTAGTCAGCTCTGTTAAGGCGGTCACTATCGGACGATGTGAAGACATTATTTTTTTCTTGTGTTTAGGAAGAATATAACACCACCTGTGACAAGAACAAGCACAATGAATATAGGCCAGGGAAATTGAGTTTTGGAAAGCTTAAGCGGTGCCGGATCTCCGATGGCAATAAAAGGCGCCCAGAAATATGGGTGTTGATGAGAGGGCGGTTGTTGTTTGATAAAATCGAGCTGTGCTTTTCGGAGAGCTTGAGGCTT
>CAZHOV010000012.1:41787-60981 GCA_964534315.1 uncultured Saprospiraceae bacterium
GAGGCTTAGGCATTTCTTTCTTAAGGTTTTGGTAAAAACCAGCCATAATCCGGGCGGATGAAGCATCGGAAACATTCCATAAGCTGACGATCAGGCTGGGGCATCCCGCCAGGGCAAAACTTCGGGCCAGACTCATGGGGCCTTCACCGTCCATAATCTTTCCCGTTCCTGTTTCGCAGGCGCTAAGCACCGTCATACTCGCCTGTAGATCTAGTTGTGCAATTTCATTGGAGAAGAGGTAGTCTTTGCCGTGAAAGAAAATGCGGTGAGATTGAAAATTTTCTTCTTCAGAGCAGGCATGGGTGGCCAGATGAAGAATATCGTATTGCCCGGCATGATCTAAAAAAGCAGCTTTTGAGGCCTGTTGATCGAAAAAATATTTTCCTTTAATAAGTTCCCGGATGCGCTCTAATTCCCTGGAGTTGAACTGCAGCGGCGATAAGGAGGCGGCATCGCAATCTCTGTTGGATAAGGGAGCCGACGAAGGAACGCCAAAATCAGGAGCAAAGCCGGCCAGCAAATTTTGCTTTTTTTCCGCCCGATCCGATGCCGCATTCGCAAAATACGTGGTGGCGGAATAACCAAAGTGAATAAGGTGATCTGCAAGGAGATACTCCAAGGCATTTACGGAATAGTCAGGAACAGAAGTGGTGGATGGTTCTGAAATTAAAACGTGGAAGGGCATTAAATATAACTGACCATCCGGAATGATAATCAAAGAAGCTATTGAACTCGGAATAGAAGCGCGAACGGGAGCAATGAGCGCTTTATATACCGCATGACCAGAATCTACAAATCTCGAAAAGGCGCTGTCCGCACCAATTAAAAATTGGGCGTTGCGAACTTCCTGACAAAATACACTTATATGTTTTTGTAACTCCGGATGATTGGGAATTTTGACCATCTGAATTCCCTGTTTTTCGATAGCCAGGAGGAAATAGAAATCCTTGCCCGTATAGTATTCCAATAAGCACTGGTCGGGTTGTAATTGTTGTTGCAACTCTTGGAGAGGAATGAAGGCGATATCATTTTTAATTTTTCGGTATTCGGGAAATTGTTCTTCTATGGTTTCCAACAAGCTTCGGTATTGTTCTTTTAAATTGAATAGTTGTGATTTTGCCTTTGCTAATGAACCATCCGCTTGCTGACCTTCTTTTTGTTCGATTTTGATTATGCGGGTTTCTTGGTGGTTTATTTTGAGTTCTACTTGCTGTAATTGGTTCAGCAGGTTTTTTCCCAACGAATCTGCTTCTATTTTCAGATAGAAATTGGCATTTCTGTAAGAGGCATATTCCAATAACCCCAACCCTTTATTTTTTTCAAAAAATTGGTGAGCAGTCGATAAGGCAGCCTCATCTTTTGACTGTTGCCACTTTTCATGACAGGCGTTAATGGCCAGGTTGTAAAGTTCCCGATTGATGGTGGATAAGATGAATTTAGATTCTTGATTTAAAAAACTACTTCTTAACTTTTGGGAGACCTCATCCGCTAATTGGAAGGCCGAAAGAGCTGCATTCAGATGATCCAACGACTGCTGTTTTTGATAGATGCTAAACAGTGTTTTTCCTTTAAGCAGTAAAGACCTCAATACCCATAAGTTGGAAGGTAGAGAAGTTAGGGGAGGATTTTCGAAATTATTCTGGTAAGAAAAAGCGGGAAAAAAGCAGGTGATGGCTTGTTGGAAACATAGGAGGCTCTTGTCGAATTTTTCCATTTCGGTAAAAGAAACCTGTAACCTATATTCTAGGTCTTCTAGTAAGTTACACTCAGTAGTGTCAATTCCAAAAAGTGGAGTGGTAGCTCCTGGTGTCAGATAGCCAATAGGTTGGTCCAGAACAGAGCATACAAATTCTTCCTCCGTACCTTTTACCTGATAGATATCTCCAAGAATATAGCCTCCTCCAAAGTAAGGGCTTTCGATGCAATCAAGTAATTTTACTCCAAATTCATTGGATAAACAAGTAATTCCCTGAATATTACTACCCCCTGATTTTACAATGACCAAATCGTATTCGCTGTGGTCAATCTTTAGTTGATAGTCTTCCACTTCACCCACAATAGGCGTGCCGGCATCCGGACATGGATCATTGATTGGCGTGTCACTCATGATGACGCGGAGTTTCGCGTCTCCGATCACCGATCCACTCGGAATAGATATCGGTCCCGAAACATAAAACCCGTTCGTATTACCAGACACCAACTCCTCGTCTGGGTCATCAAAGTCGTTATCAATATTGAGGTCGGCGTATATGGCATAATAGAAAGGAACAGTTTGAGGAATAAGGTTAAAACTGATGCTGTAAGTATATACGGTATCTATTGTCAAGGTAGCAGTCTCGGGATTATCTGAATACAGATCATTTCCAGATGAGTTGTTTACACTTTCCAACGTGAAATTCGTAATGTAACTCGCCCCGGGATCTACTGCCGGGATACACTGGGTTTGAGCAGATAAAATACCTGAAAAAAGCATTGCAGTAAAAAAAACGGGTAGAAAGGAAAATTTCATAATTCAATTTTTTGTTAGTAGGAAGTAATTGTTCCCGTACTTATTTTTTAGTACGGTTGTAAATTAGTTCTCAATTTTTAGAAAAGGTAACCCTCTGATACATTTTTATATCAATTTTTTCACCTTACTACCTAACTGTCAAACTGTTTAATTCAGTGGTTTAGTTGTTGAGAAAAGCAATATTATGGTGCGCTGCACCATTAAATTGATATTAACCTCTTTTGCTACAAACATTTTGGTGCGCTGCACCAATCTTGCTTCAAACTACCCAATACTAACTATCAATTACCCACTATTTTACTCTAATCATTGACAACCCGTCGCTGATCGGCATCAGGCATACATCTACTCGCTTGTCGCCAGCTATCTTGGCATTGAGCTGTCTTATGGCTTCAGTTTCCGGGTCTTTTTTCTCTGGATCGATAACATCTCCGCTCCACAGCGTGTTATCGATTAAAATAAGGCCGTTGGGACGAATAAGCTGAAGGCACTGCTCGTAATACGTATCATAGTTTTCCTTATCGGCATCGATGAATGCAAAGTCGAAATGGTCGGTTTTACCCGTTTCAATCAGCTTTTGAAGGGTCTGCTGAGCCGGTGCAATGTGCAGTTCAATTCTATCTTCTACGCCCGCCTGTCGCCAGTATTTTTTTCCGATATTCGTCCACTCCTCGCTGACATCGCAGGCAATGACCTTTCCCCCTTCAGGTAGTCCCATGGCTACGCTCAACGCGCTATAGCCGGTAAATACGCCAATTTCCAACACAAAACGGGCATGCATGATCTGTACTAATAGTTGCATAAATTGCCCCTGCTCCGGCGAGATCTGCATGTTAGACTCCTTCATCTGACTCGTCACTTCCCGCAGCGAACGCTGGACTTCCGTCTCCATATTGGAGGAAGCTAACGCGTATTCATAAAGTTGTTCCGTAAGGTTTAAGGTTTTATTAGACATTATTCAGCTTTTTTTAATCAAAAATTTACTTTTACAGGCAATTTTCAACAATTGATGAAAATTTTAGTTTTTAAATACGTGAATGGCGAACGTGAAATACCCAATATCCAATACTAAAAACATTTAACATATGGATTTTTATAAACTACGGATTAAAGATATCAAAAAAGAAACGGACGAGGCAGTGACAGTTGCATTTGATGTACCTGAAGAACTCTCCGAAACATTTCGATATACGCATGGTCAATATATTACGCTAAAAGTGCCGATCAATGGAACAGAGGAGCGTCGGGCTTATTCGATGTGTAGCAGTCCTTCCTGGAAGGAGCCTATTCAGGTTACGGTCAAGAAAGTAAAGAAAGGAAAAGTGTCTAGTTATGTCAATGAAAAACTGGAGGTGGGCGATGAAATAGAGGTCATGGCTCCGGAAGGCCGTTTTTTTACAGAAGTAGATGCCCAGCATAAAAAAGACTATTATCTCTTTGCCGCCGGGAGCGGGATTACCCCCATCATGTCTATTTTGAAAACGGTGATCGAAGAGGAACCGAAAAGTCAGGTATTCTTGCTTTATGGCAACCGCAATGAAGATTCCATTATCTTCAATGACCTCCTCGCCGAATTGGAGCAAAAATACGAGGGTCAACTAAAAGTGGTCCATACGCTCAGCCAACCGAAAAAGGAACGACTGGGTGGACTGGCTTCCTTCATCAAGAAGCCGGTCATCAGCTGGTCTGGTAATACCGGACGCATCGATAAGAAAATGGTTAAAACCTTCATCGAAAAAAATCCGGGAGGCTCGGATGAAAAAGAATATTTCATTTGCGGCCCAGGAGGTATGATCCAAACGGTCGAAAAAACACTGAAGGATATCAACGTTAACCCAGATAATATCCATGTAGAATACTTTTCTTCAGAAGATCTGCCGCACGAAAAAGTGGCTTCCGGAGATGTATCCGCCTCCAAAGTAAAAGTACATCTCGATGGAGAAGCGATTGAAGTGGAGGTTCCCAAAGGGGAGACCATTCTCGATGTACTCATCGCCAATAAATACGATCCGCCTTATTCTTGCACTTCTGGCTCGTGTTCCACTTGTATGGCAAAGACGATTAGCGGGAAGGTCCGCATGGAAGTCTGCCTCGCCCTCGACGACGATGAAGTGGAAGAAGGCTATATCCTCACCTGCCAATCCCACCCTCAAACCGAAGAAGTGGAGATAACGTATGACGTTTAATGCAATGAGGAATGAGCAATGTGCAATGAGGAATGAAGGTTTGAAAATCAATTTTTGCTCTCTTACCTTTGGTTGTCCTCTTGTCCTACTCCTCCTCTGACTCCCCGATCTTTTTCCCCATGTACACCAGATGGATGCCTTCTTCATCAGGAATATTATCCAGGTCTTTGGGGATAATTTCCAGGCGATCTTCTTTGTTTTTGTAGAAAAGAGGAATACAACGCGGATGCTGTTTCATACGGGCTAGTGCTAGCTTGAGTTCTTCCACATTGTTCATTTCCAGTTCGTAAATATTGGGGTAATCCCTGGCCGCTTCATTAATGTTGAGGTAATCATCGTAGTAGGAAAACAGGCCTTCTTCTGGCAAATCCATTTTATCCTGTGCCATCTCTTCAGGAGATAATAACCGGTAAGAGCCGTTTTCTCCAAAGTCATCTCTGAAACGTTTGATTGCAAATGAATTCACTTCTGGATTACCAGTGAGCGCTAGCAAGTATCCCATATCCAATAATTCGAATTGATCTTTGAGGTCGTCCGTATAAATGTTAGCCTGAAAGGATTCGATGCCTAGTTTGCGGGCTGAAGACACATGCTTTTTATTATTATCAATAATGATCACATGGCGTCCCTTATCCGTCAGGTATTTCCCGATAATTCTGGAAGCTTTATGTCCGCCAATGATTAGCACTCCGTTAGAGGCGGACTGTGTCACGTTTAGCAACCGGGCAACTAATCGGGCAGTGGTTGCATTGAGTACCACGGTACCTAGCACAATCATAAAAACCAGAGGCGTAATGTATTCTGCGCCCTCGATTTCTCCGATCAGCTTCAATCCGAATACAGAAGCAATCCCCGCCGCTACGATCCCTCTGGGGCCTACCCACGAAATAAACAGCTTCTCCCGATCGAGGAGTTCTCCCCCACGGGTACTGGCAAAGACGCCGAGTGGACGTAGAACAAAAACCACCACCACAAAAAGTAATAAACACTGCCAGTTGAGTAGCAACTCCAGATGGCCAATATCCATATTGGCGGATAGCAAAATAAATAATACTGAAATCAACAGGACACTGATCGATTCCTTAAAAGATAAGATCTCTTTAAGTCGGGGAACATCCAAATTCCCCATAACAAGGCCCATTACTACAACCGTTAACAACCCGGACTCGTGTGCGATAATATCCGAGATGACAAAGATCCCCAACACCCAGGCCAGTGTAAAGATATTGAGGAGGTATTCAGGGACCAGGCTCGATTTGATTAATTGGTATAAAGCATAAGCAGATACCGCACCAAGGGCCAGCCCGATCAGGACAATCCTGAAAAAAGAAATAATCACCTCCTGGGTTTGATTGTGTCCGTGAGACACATCTCCTGAGAGGATGAAATTGAAGACCAAAACTGCTACCATTGCTCCGATCGGATCGATCAGGATTCCCTCCCATTTCAGTACAGTCGCCACATTCCTTGTGAGCGGAACATTTCTAAGGATAGGGGCAATAACGGTAGGACCGGTAACGATGATCAGGCCGGAAAAAAGAAAAGAGATCGACCAATTCAGATCCATAATAAAGTGGGCAGCGATACCTCCTCCAATAAAGGTAATTAAAGAACCGATGGTGACCAACTTGAGGATAGTCTGCCCAACGCCCTTTATTTCCTTAACCTTGAGTGTTAATCCTCCTTCGAAGAGGATAATACCAATGGCAAGTGAAACGAAATAAAACAATTCCAAATTCGGAGGGAATAACCCTTCACCCGTTTCAGGTCGGTAGATAGGTTCTATTAACTTTTCGCCGTTTGCCGTAAAAAGCGTGGAGATTGGCCCTACCAGCAAGCCTATTAGTATGAGCGGCAGGATAGCAGGAACCCGCGTTCTCCAGGCCAACCATTGAGCGACAATCCCAAGAATTATAACACCAGCTAATGCAACCATTTATACGTTTTATTGCAATTAAAAAAAAGATAGCTTACCATCAGGATCCTCTATTCGAGAGTCAGCCTGAGTATAGAACAGGGAACATGACCTGTAAATTTATTTTTCTTCCCCAGCAACACTTTTATCCAGCTTCCTTCGGTAGAAGTCCCGATAATGAGCAGATCGAATCCTGCAGAGACTTCGGTAATCGTCGTTACCGGATGATCGCTTTTTAGGATCAACACCTCCACCTCGGAATCGCAAGTATCCAGCATCTCTTCTGATTTTTTTAACAGTTCTTGGATTTGCTTGTCATTCCATGCCCTGGGCACTACTCTCAACAGGGTTATGGAAGAATCATAGAAGCGGGCTATTTTACCGGCAGTGGTGACAAATTCCCGGTCGGAACGCCCCGGCCTTGAGGCCACCAGGATTTTACGAATATATCGAACACCTTTATCTTTGAACAACGCCAGCTTGCAATTGATATGGGCCATCAACCACCCCATGGGATTATTGACAAAAATACCTTTGGAATCTCTTCCCTCCCATCCCATTACCAGCCAATCTGACTTGGTTTCGTCGCTTATGGCATGAACAGTATTAACCAGATTATGGGTAATAGCGGCATCAAAATCGACATTAACTTGCCGTTCATCAGCCATAGCAGCAATGCGACGATTTAGAGATGCCACCGTCACATCATCAGCCAGTAAAGCATCCAACATGGTTTGCTCCGGAATCTCCTTCAGATGAATGATCTGAATTTTTTTTCCATCTCCCAAGGCAGCTCCCATTTCTACTAAAATTTCAGGAGAACGCTCCCGACCGAACAGGGGGACGATGACCTCCGCTTCCGTATCAATGGCACCATCAAGATTTGTTGGCTTATCCAGCCCCTGCGTCTTTGGAATAAAACCGTATCGCTTTTTATTTCTCCGATTTCTACGCTGATATAAAAGAAACAGGGCCGGCCGGTGGCCATACAATTTAAGCACCCCGCTTCGCTGAACTTTAGCATTTCCGTATAAATAATATACGGCCAATCCCACTAAAGAAATACCCAGGGCAGCCAAGAGTGCAAATCCGCCTAATAACACCAACAAAAATAATCCGGAAAGAATACCAAATATTTGTATCCAGGGATACAAAGGAGAACGGTACTCCGGTTTATACCACTGAACAGCTGTTTCCCGAAGTATGATCACACATCCATTGACGAGGATAAACATCATTACTTTAAAAGCACTGGCTAGCTTGGCGATCTTCTCTACATCCAATAAAGTAATTACGATCGCCATCAATGCACAGGTAGCTACAATAGTCACGATCGGCATTAAATATTTGGTATGTACCCTGCCCAGCGATTCAGGCAGGAGTTGATCCCTGCTCATGGCAAAAGGAAAGCGCGATGCTGCTAACACACCCGAATTAGCCATAGATATTAAAGTGATAACTCCAAGAACAGCTGCAAAAATACCAACTACAGGACCACCTATATGTTCAGATAAAGTATATATCGGGCGGATATCACCTTCCAAAGAAGCCGCCGGAATATTTCCGACCAACGTAAAGGTGACAAATACATAGATCGCCGTGATCAGAAATAAGGCCAGCAACATGGCTAAAGGCAGATTCCTGCCGGGGTTTTTAATCTCTTCGGCAATTGCCGCCACCTTTGTTACCCCTGCATAAGACACAAACACAAATGCCGTTGCTGCAAATAACCCCTTATTACCATGGGTCAGAAAAGGTTCCAGATTTGCTTTTTCAACCGTTCCAAGTCCGAAAATTAACAGCAACGCCATTCCCACTAAACTAATGGCAACAGTCACCAACTGAACTTTTCCCACCTTCTTGACGCCCACAATATTTAATACCATAATCAGCACCAAAAAAGTAAGCGCTGTAATCTTCAACGGAAACTGAGCAAAGACATATAAATAAGCTCCAAACCCCACCAATGCAAACGAACTCTTTAAAAGAAGGGACAACCACAATCCGATACCAGAGATCGTTCCCATAATTGGACCAAATGCCCGCTCGATATACACATATGTTCCCCCGGAAGTTGGCATAGCACTCGCTAACTCAGCCTTTGAAAGAGCTGCCGGCAGAACGCAGATACCCGCGAGCAGATAAGCCAGATAGACAGAGGGGCCTGTCTTCATGGCGGCAAGCCCCGGCAGAACGAAAATCCCGCTTCCTAACATTCCTCCAATACCAATAGCAACTACGTAAGGGAGGCTCAAGCTCCGTTCAAGTTTCTTCATAATAATTTTTAAAAGTGCTAAACTGTAATTATAATGAATTATAGGCAATCGAGCGAAAATAAGTTGAACCGGCCTCCTTTGGTTCCAAAACAACGCTTTAATTGCCCGAAAATTTAAACAAAATTCATCATGTCTCCGTTTCTACGGTAAATCGAGTAAAGAAGGCTTCACCTTCCTTAAACATTCATAATAAAACTAAAAAAATCAAAATGTTCGGATTATTTAAAAAAGACCCTGTCAAAAAGCTGGAAAAAGAATACGATGCCATTTTGGTGAAAGCCAGAGACACGCAGCGATCGGGCGATATTAAAGGATATGCCAAACTCATGGCAGAATCCGAAGAAATTTTAAAAAAAATCGAAGAATTAAAAAAGGAAAATGAAGGATAAGAAATATTTAGTTATCGGAGGTAGTAAGGGAATAGGTTTAGCTATAGTCCATCAATTATTAGAAAACGGGGCTCATGTTGAAGTGGTCTCCCGATCAAAAGGAGAACTTCCGGCTCATGAACGCCTTACCCATGTCACAGGAGACGTTTTAGATGAAGATTTTGACATTGATCTGAAGGATGGTATAGAGGGAATGGTTTATTGCCCCGGCAGCATCACCCTCAAACCTTTTCGATCACTCAAGCCGCAAGACTTTCAAAAAGATTTTGATTTAAATGTATTGGGTGCCGTCAAGTCGATCCGTTCTGCCCAACGAGCATTAAAAAAAGGGGATCACCCCAGTATCGTCTTGTTTAGTACCGTAGCTGTTCAGCAAGGAATGGCATTTCACGCTTCTATCGCCACTGCAAAATCAGCTCTGGAAGGGCTTACTCGTTCTTTAGCAGCAGAATTCGCACCAAAGATCAGAGTGAATGCTGTTGCTCCTTCTTTGACCGATACACAATTAGCCGAAAAGTTATTATCTTCCCCCGATAAACGCGAAGCTTCTGCCAATCGCCACCCTTTGAGAAAGGTAGGTACACCTGAAGATATTGCCAACATGGCTACTTTTTTACTTTCTGAAAAAAGTAGTTGGATGAGTGGCCAAATTTTAGGGGTTGATGGTGGGCTTTCACGCCTAAGGATTTAATCACTTTCGTATGTTAACAAAAATTGATCGGACCACTATAGATGGATTGGAGCGACGATACCGGGCGCAATTGATCAATTCACTTCCCGGCTTCAAAAGCGTCAACCTCTGCAGCACCCTTAGTGCTGAAGAGGTCTCCAACCTATCCGTTATCCACTCGGTCATCCATGTAGGAGCTAATCCTCCCTTAATGGGTATGCTATTCCGTCCTCTGGTAGTTCCCCGGCATACCTTAACCAATATCCTGTCCAAAGGATTTTTCACATTAAATCATCTAAATCAGCAAATACTTGAAAAAGGTCATCAGACATCAGCAAAATACAATGCGGACCAATCTGAATTTGCGGAGGTGGGACTGACCGAGGAATATCTTGATAACTTCCCGGTACCTTTTGTTAAGGAAAGTAATATAAAAATAGGCCTACGGTTCGAACAACGCATGGATATTGAGCTTAATGGTACTGTTTTTATTATCGGAGCCATTGAAGTGATCTGGTTGCCCGAAAATACAATTGTAGAAGACGGTTTTGTCGATCTTGAAAGGGCAGGATCAATTACTTCTTCAGGGTTAGATGCCTATTACAAACCGGAAAAATTAGCTAGATTTGCTTATGCTAAACCAGGGCAAACGGTTGAACAATTGAAGGGATTTAAGCATTAATATTTATTATAATTACTTATAAGAGAAATGAGTAAAAATAAATCTGGAGAAAAAAAACTACTTAACCATCAGATACATTTTGCAGGTAAAGATAAAAAATGGATAGTCTTTGTCCATGGCGCAGGTGGAGCTATTGCTACCTGGAATTATCAAATTAATGCTTTCCAACCGCATTTCAATCTGCTATTGCTCGACCTCAGAGATCACGGACTATCCAAAGACTTGGACCCAACTTATAAAAAGTATAATTTCGAAATTGTTTGCAACGATGTCCTGGCCGTTATCGATAATTTGGAGATCAAACAAGCATCTTTCATAACCGTATCTATGGGGAGTATGATCTTGCAAAAGATTGACGTTATGCGCCCTCAGCTTATCGAAAAAATGGTCGTTGCGGGAGGTATCTTCAAAGCTTCCTTACCCATAAAAATATTAGTGCATTCTGCTAAAATTCTTTCCTATATATTATCCTACCGGCAAATTTATACTATTTTCTCCTATGTAGTTTTACCTAGAAAAAATCATAAAAAAGCCAGAAGGATTTATCGGTTACAATCTATGCGTCTTACCCCAAAAGAATATTTAAAATGGATTGGCCTCTACAAAGATTTTTTCAGAACTTTAAAGAGCTTTTTCAAAAGAGAAATAGCAACACCTTGTCTGGTAGTTATGGGAAGCCAGGATCATGTGTTTTTGGACGCTGCTATCCGGTTTTGCACCAGGCACCCAAGCGCTGATCTGCATATCCTTGAAAAATGCGGACACGTATGCAACATTGAGCGGCCAGAAGACTTTAATCAATTGGCACTCAATTTCCTGAAAGAAAAGTAAGTATAGGCTTTATCTCAATGGTAGCAGGACGCCCCTCACCTGTAGGGAAGGACGCTGCCTTCACTAACGTTTGCTGATCTTATTTCCGGAAATCGCCCGCTGACGGGAACATCGATGCCGGCCTTCTGAGAAGTTTCGTTTCTTAGCATGTTTGGTAGAACGCCCTTGTACGCGTTTGCGCCACATTTTCCAACTACTCAATTTCATGTTGCGTCGCATCAATTTGATAACATCTTTTTCCTTCAGCCCAAATTGGGCTTCAATGGCATCAAACGTAGTCCGGTCTTCCCAGGCCATTTCAATAATCCGATCAACATCTCGTTCACTTAAATTATATTTTTTCTCAACTTTCATATCAAGCTAACAACAAATAGCAATGTTGGTTTTTTATACTATTTTATAAATATTAATAGAAATGTCAAAAAAACATAAAAAAAGCGACCTTCCTACCAAAATCTGCCCCGTATGCAAACGGCCCTTCACCTGGCGTAAAAAATGGGAAAAGAATTGGGACAACGTAAAGTATTGCAGCGAACGATGCAGGAGAGGGAAGTAGCAATGTGCAATGTGCAATGAGGAATGTGCAATGAGAATGTGCAATGTGCAATGTGCAATGTGCAGTTAGTAGTTGGTAATAAAAAATGTGACTATCTCTAGGTTCAGCTTATCTAGGTGTTTAGATTTTTCATCCGAGCATTATTCTCTATCCACATTTAGGGTTAGGAGGACCTTACAATTAGCCTTCAGATGATAATGTAATACGACCATTACGCATTGTTAATTTCAAATTGCTATTTTTGTAAAAATTTTATCAACAATAGATGAGTATTTTAACAGAAATTAATAAGCGTAAAACCTTTGCCGTGATTGCCCACCCGGATGCGGGGAAGACGACTTTGACCGAGAAGTTGTTGCTTTTCGGAGGCGCAATCCAGGTGGCGGGTGCTGTTAAGTCCAATAAGATAAAAAAGAGCACTACTTCCGATTTTATGGAGATCGAACGGCAGAGAGGTATCTCTGTGGCGACATCGGTGATGGCCTTTGAATACAGTGATTTAAAGATTAATATTCTGGATACCCCCGGTCACCAGGATTTTGCGGAAGACACCTACCGTACGCTTACTGCCGTGGATAGTGTGATTGTCGTCATTGATGTGGCTAAGGGGGTGGAGACACAGACGGAAAAATTGGTGGAGATATGTAGAATGCGTAAAACGCCTGTTATTGTTTTCGTCAACAAATTGGATCGCGAAGGAAAGGATGGTTTCGACTTGCTGGACGAGATTGAAGAAAAATTAAAATTAAAAGTTACCCCGCTTAGTTGGCCTATTGGTATGGGACAACGCTTCAAGGGGGTTTATAGCATCTTCGAAAAAAAGCTGGTGCTCTTCAACCCGCATGGCACTCAGGAGAAGGATGAAAGTATCGAGTTTACCGACCTTGATTCTCCTGAGTTGGATGAACATGTTGGAGAGGAAGCGGCCCAGGAATTAAGAGATGATAATGAAATTCTTACTGAAGTCTATCCTGATTTTAATAAGGAAGCCTATACCAAAGGAGAACTCTCTCCGGTATTTTTTGGTAGTGCTGTCAATAATTTTGGAGTGCGCGAGCTGCTCGACTGTTTTGTACAAATTGCTCCGACTCCCCTACCTCGAACAACTGAAGAGCGCAAGGTAGACCCGAAGGAAGATACATTTTCAGGATTCGTCTTTAAGATCCATGCCAATATGGACCCTAAACACCGGGACCGGATCGCTTTTTTACGGATCTGTTCCGGAAAGTTCGAGCGTAACACCAATTATCTGCACGTTCGGAAAGGGAAAAAGATGAAGTTCTCCAATCCTACCGCTTTTATGGCCTCCAAAAAATCGATCGTCGACGAAGCTTTTCCCGGCGATATCGTAGGCCTTTATGACTCTGGGAATTTCAAGATCGGCGATGCCGTAACAGAAGGAGAAGAGCTTCATTTCAAAGGTATCCCCAGCTTCTCTCCTGAACAATTCCGATACGTGACCAATGCTGATCCCATGAAATCCAAGCAACTGGCAAAAGGGCTAGAACAGCTAATGGATGAAGGGGTGGCTCAGTTATTTACCAGGGAATCCAATAATCGTAAAATTATCGGCACCGTAGGAGCCCTTCAATTCGAGGTTATTCAATACCGCTTGAAAAATGAATATGGAGCATCTGTGATCTACGAATCACTTAACCTACATAAAGCCTGCTGGGTAAATTGCGACGATCCTGATAAATTCAAAGAATTTTTAAAACGTCGAAACCGGGATATGGCCAAAGACAAACACGGTAATTGGGTCTTCCTCGCCGAATCCGCCTGGACCCTGAAAATGGCCCAGGAAAATTTCCCGGAAGTGAATTTTTATTTTACCAGCGAAATGGATTAAGCGGCAAATCAAAATTGCTTGTATAATAATTTGTTCGAATGAAATTGACTTGCGCCTTTGCGGCTTTGCGAGATAGCTTAAAACGGCAATTTGCCCAAATCTACATTTCCACCTGTCAAAATAACCCCTACTCGCTGGCCTTTGAATGCATCTTTATTGGCTAATATTGCTGCTAGGGGCACCGCACAGGAAGGCTCTATGATGATCTTCATGCGTTCCCAGATCAAGCGCATGGCTTCGATGATAGATTGTTCTGTGACGGTAAAAATGTCATTGACGTAGGTTGAAATAATGGCAAACGTTTTTTCTCCGAGATTGGTCCGTAAACCGTCTGCAATAGTGTTGATCGTATCATTAGTGAGTAGTTCGCCTGCCATAAACGAACGATAGGCATCATCTACTTCCTGAGGTTCGGCTCCATATATTTTGGTATTTGGAGCAAAATAACGGGCGCTTAATGCCGTGCCGCTCAACAATCCGCCCCCTCCAATGGGCGCAATGATGCTGTCCAATTCATCGACTTCCTCAAACAACTCTTTGGCGCAGGTAGCCTGGCCGGCGATCACATTGTAATCATTGTAGGGGTGAATGAACGTCGCCCCTGTTTCCCGAACAACTTTCTTGAGTGTGGCTTCGCGCGCCTCTATCGTGGATTCGCAAAAAATGATTCGGGCACCGTAACCTTCTGTCGCTTGTTGCTTGATCTTCGGCGCATTCTCCGGCATGACGATAAAGGCGGGCACCCCAAGAAGCTTTGCTGCCCTGGCAATGGCCTGGGCATGATTTCCTGAAGAATGAGTCGCTAACCCCCGTTGTCTCTCTGCTTCAGTAAGCCAAACAGCAGCACTGCTCGCCCCTCGCATTTTAAAGGCCCCTACCTTCTGAAAATTTTCACACTTAAAAAACAATTGACACCCCGCTAATTTATCAATCCCCTCGCATGTCATCACCGGAGTCAAATGTATCATCTCCTGAATCGCCCGGTGTGTTGCCTCAATAGCTCTCTTTGTAGGAACGTTACTCAATTTTTCCATATCTTTTAATTTTTCTCCAAAGATACAATCTGTTTGCAATGTGCAATGTGCAATGTGCAATGATTGAAAATCGAAGATTTTCAATCATTAAATTCATTATTCATTACTAATTACTAATTACTAATTCCACCTTGCACATTGCACATTGCACATTGTTTCTTACTTTTGCCCTTTCATTTCATTTTTTCTAAGCATAGAATTATGGCACAACAAGAAGATTTATTTAAAAAACTGGTAGGACACTGTAAAGAATACGGATTTATTTATCAATCCAGTGAAATATATGACGGTTTAGGCGCGACCTATGATTATGGTCCCTACGGAGTGGAATTAAAAAATAATATAAAGGATTATTGGTGGCAATCGATGGTGCAAATGCACGAAAATATTGTTGGCCTTGATGCCGCTATATTTATGCACCCCAAAACCTGGAAAGCTTCCGGGCACGTCGACGCATTCAACGATCCGATGATTGACAATAAAGATTCCAAAAAGAGATACCGGGCAGACCAGCTCATTGAAGGGTACATGGAAAAGGTGAATGGAAAGATCGAAAAAGAGATCAAAAAAGCAAAAAAACGCTTTGGAGAGGAGTTTGACGAAGACCAATTCCGAACCACTAACCAGCGAGTTTTAAAATACCAGGGGCAATACGAAGAAGTCCGAAAGCGGCTGGCTGATGCCATGACCAATGGTGATCTGGAAGAAATGAAGCAGATTATCGTGGATCTCGAAATTGCCGATCCGGTTTCCGGCTCCCGCAACTGGACAGACGTGCGTCAGTTCAATCTGATGTTTTCTACCCAACTCGGCACTATTGCAGGCGATGAAGGTAAGCTCTATCTTAGACCAGAGACTGCTCAGGGCATTTTTGTCAACTTCCTGAATGTACTCAATACCTCGCGCCAAAAACTACCATTTGGTATTGCTCAGATCGGAAAAGCCTTCCGCAACGAAATCGTTGCCCGACAGTTTATCTTCCGGATGCGGGAATTCGAGCAAATGGAAATGCAGTTCTTTATCCGTCCGGGAGAAGAAATGAAATGGTATGAATACTGGAAAGAAGCTCGTATGAAGTGGCACCTGGCACTAGGTACGCCTGCTGAGAGATTGCGCTTCCACGATCACGATGCGCTGGCCCACTATGCCAACGCAGCACTAGATATCGAATTCGAGTTTCCCTTTGGCTTCCGGGAACTGGAGGGAATCCATTCAAGAACGGATTTTGACCTTTCGAAGCATCAGGAGTTTTCAGGTAAAAAACTGCAATATTTTGATCCTGAATTGCAAAAAAGCTATGTGCCTTATGTCGTAGAAACCTCTATCGGTTGCGACCGGATGTTCCTGGCTCAATTAAGTAATGCCCTGGTAGACGAAACAGTACCCGATTCGAAGGGAAAAGATTCTACCCGTACTGTTCTTAAACTGCACCCCGCTATTGCGCCGATCAAATGCGCAGTCCTCCCATTGGTGAAAAATAAACCCGAACTGACAGAAAAAGCCAGAGCCATCTTTGACGACCTGAAGTTCTCCTTCCTCTGCCAATACGATGAAAAGGACGCGATCGGACGCAGATATAGAAGACAAGACGCCATTGGTACGCCCTACTGCGTAACAATTGACTTCGAAAGCTTACAAGATAATCAGGTGACCATCCGGGAAAGAGATAGCTTAAAGCAAGTCAGGGTGCCGATCGCTCAGGTAGAGCAAATTGTTAGGGAAAGGATTAACATAAAACAACTTTTCTAAAAAAAATTCTTTATATTTAAGAAATAGGTTTTTAACCATAAAGGTCTTCACAGGTCCATAACAAAAAGGTTCCAAATTAAAATTTACATTTTTCATGTACGCGCTTCCAACTATTTCAATTAGAGGTCTGGGTGATAAGATGACAGATGAAGAATTTTATCAATTCTGTATTGATAATAAGGGCTTGCGTATTGAAAGAGACTCAAAAGGAAATATCGTTGTTATGTCGCCTACCAATTCAAAATCAGGCTTTTATGAAAGCCAGTTAATCGGATCGCTTGTTATTTGGAATAAAATTCATAATAACGGCTTCGTTTTCAGTTCTTCAGCAGGATTTACGCTTCCCGATAACTCTGTGAGATCTCCCGATGCTTCCTGGGTCTCTAAAGAAGTTTGGGATTCAACCCCTGAAAAAGAAAAGAACCGGTTTGCCCGAATAACGCCTGAATTTATTGCAGAAATTCGGAGCCAATCCGATAATTTAAATCAATTAAAAGAAAAAATGGAAAGCTGGATCAAAAACGGGGTCAAGCTTGCCTGGCTTATTGATCCAATTAATCAAAATACCCTCCTTTACCGATCCGACAGTTCCATGGAAATTATTGAAGGATTCGATAAAAAACTATCGGGAGAAGATATATTGGAAGGATTTGAATTTGACTTAACCTTTCTAACTGATTAACGAGTGAATATCGTCAATATCATCGTCATGGTCCTCATTGGTGCTGTCTCCGGCACACTAGCCGCCCGAATTATGAAAGGGGGAGATCATTATGGATTTGTTGTTAATGCACTATTGGGTATTGCCGGAGCCGTAGTTGGCGGCATTGTATTCGACTTTCTAAACCTCAACCCTGGGAAAATCATTGTCGACGGCATCTACGATACCTTTGGCGTAAGTCTACCTCCTAAGATCATCGGGACCATCATTACCGCCATCATCGGAGCCATCCTGATTCTCTGGATCGCTCAACTACTAGGAGGAGAAAGACGAAGGCGATATCGAAGGAGACGTTAATAGTCTTTTGTCGTGCGTCTTGAGTCGTGAGTAAGAATTCCCAAGACTCAAGACCCAAGACCTATGACTTGCCCCTAATTTACTCGTTCAATAATCATAGAAGAAGCTCCACCACCACCATTACAAATAGCTGCCAATCCGGTAGAACCATCTTTTTGATGTAATACATTATTCAAGGTTGTAACGATACGTGCTCCGGAAGCTCCAAGAGGGTGTCCTAGGGATACAGCCCCACCGAATACGTTAGAGATATCTTCACTAATCCCCATTTCCTGGTTAAACACCATAGACACTACGGAGAATGCCTCATTGACCTCAACATAGTCAATATCAAATACTTCCATGCCTGCACGCTTAAGTGCTATTGGTGCTGCCTTTGTAGGAGCTGTTGTAAACCACTCCGGTTCATGGGCAGCATCAGCAAAAGAAAGAATCTTTGCCACCGGCTTCAAACCTAATTCTTCTACCTTTTCCTTACTGGCAATGATCAGTGCAGAAGCACCATCATTAATGGTAGAAGCATTGGCGGCAGTGACCGTGCCATCTTTGGTGAAGGCTGGACGTAAGTTCGGAACCTTTTCAAATTTTACCCGCTTGTATTCTTCATCTTCTTCTATCAATAACGGATCGCCTTTTCGCTGCGGAACATGCACCCCGACAATTTCAGCTTTAAAAAACCCTTTCTCTGTACTTTCAGCAGAACGCTTGTAAGACTGTATCGCAAAACGATCCTGATCTTTTCTTGAGACATTGTACTTCTTTGCAGTATTATCGGCGCAGATTCCCATCGCCTGATGGTCATAAGCATCGGTCAATCCGTCTTTGGACAAACCATCCACTAATACCGTATCTCCGTATTTTGCACCCCAGCGAGCCTTGGGTACATAAAATGGAATATTTGACATGCTTTCCATGCCGCCTGCTACGATCAGATCAGCCTGACCAGTCATAATGGACTGAGCGGCAAACATGATCGACTTCATTCCGGATGCACACACCTTATTGACCGTTGTGCAGGGAACTGTATTTGAAAGTCCCGCACCAATAGCAGCCTGACGGGCAGGTGCCTGACCTAAATTAGCAGAACAAACATTTCCAAAAAAAACTTCTTCTACTAAATTTGCCTCAACACCTGCTCTATCCAAAGCTCCTTTGATCGCAGCAGAGCCTAATTGAACTGCAGTAAGACCCGATAAAATTCCACCGAAACTTCCCATAGGAGTCCTTACAGCAGAAACAATATAAACTTCTTTCATAATATTAAATTTTTGCAATAATTGGATACCCAATGTTAATAGTTATTTATAGTAAAAAAAAATGAAATATTAATTTTCTACCCCTTGACCGAACGATATTGGAGAATTTTATTTTAAGATGATCTCAAACACTTCCGGAAAAATTGGGTTTTTAAAAGTAGTTTACATAAAAACATGGTAAAACATTACTAAAACTAATTTATAAGCCCCATTTTTATAACTTACTGATCTTTCGCAAGCGAAAGATTTGTAAAATTGCAAAATATTATTAAGG
>CAZHOV010000013.1:0-21888 GCA_964534315.1 uncultured Saprospiraceae bacterium
GATTAACTAATTTTAAACTTTTTTTGGTCGGCTACGCCGAACCTCACGTTAAATTTACAAAAATGACATTTCTGTGATATCCAGCAAGACCGTTCAGCAAGTAAAGGATGTGGTTCAAATTGAAGACGTCATTGGTGAATTTGTCCAGCTTAAAAGGGCGGGGCAAAGTTTAAAAGGCTTGTGCCCGTTTCACAATGAAAAGACCCCTTCCTTTTCGGTATCTCCCTCCAAAAATGTTTTTAAGTGTTTTGGTTGCGATGTCAAAGGAGACGCCATCACCTTTTTGATGGAACATGAACGGTTATCCTTCGAAGAAACCATCCGGTGGCTGGCCAAGCGCTATAATATCGAGATCGAAGAGAAAAAGCTAACCCCGGAAGAGCTCAGGCAGCAAAATGAACGGGACAGCTTGTACCTGGTCAATGAATTTGCTGCGGAATATTACCAGAAACAACTTTTCGAGACCGCAAAGGGAAAAAGCATTGCCCTTAATTACTTTAAAGAAAGAGGCTTCCGTGAAGCGACCATCCAAAAGTTTGACCTGGGCTATTCTCCCGAACAATGGGATGCGTTTACGAAATACGCCCTTTCCAAGCACTATCAGCTTGACTATCTTAAGAAGCTAGGGCTGACCAATACCAACGGAAAAGATTTTTTCCGGGGCAGAGTTATTTTCCCTATCCATGGCTTATCTGGAAAGGTTATTGCATTTGCCGGACGAATCCTAAAAAAGGACGTTAAAGCGCCCAAATATATTAACTCGCCCGAGACAGAAATTTACCACAAGAGCAAGGTGCTTTATGGTATGCATTTTGCTAAAGGCCCTGTGCGTAAGGCCGATGAGTGCATTTTGGTAGAAGGGTATACAGATGTCATCTCTCTCCACCAATCGGGTATCGAAAATGTTGTCGCCTCTTCAGGCACCTCACTTACGGTTGATCAAATACGCCTCATCAAACGCAATACTCCTAACGTGAAGCTGCTCTATGATGGTGACACCGCGGGAATCAAAGCCGCTCTCCGGGGTGTCGATCTGCTACTGGAGCAAGACATGAACGTCAAGGTAGTGATTTTACCAGAAGGGGAAGATCCTGACTCCTATTTAAAGCAAGCCGGAGCTACCGCTTTTAAGGAGTACCTGCATAATCAGGCTAAAGATTTTATCTTTTTCAAAACCCAATTAATACTGCAAGAATCGGAAAACGATCCGGTAAAAAAAGCTAAAGGCGTTCAGGATATTGTAACCAGTATTTCCAAAATTCCAGATCCCTTGAAGCGATCTTTCTATATCAAAGATTGCGCGCGTTTGCTGGATATTCAGGAGCAGACCTTAATAGAAGAGAGCAATAAACTCGTCCGCCAGGAAATCCATAAGACTCGTAAAAGAGAAGCTAGGGAAGAGCGTAAAGCTTCCGCAACTCCGCCTCAGGAAACGGCCACTGAAGCCCCTTCGAAAAGGGTAAGCACCAATAATGCAGAAAAAGAATTGGCTCGGGTACTGGTCTGCTTTGGAGGGGAAATAATGGATGAAGAGGAGCAGATTACCGTAGCGGGATTCCTTCTAAAGGAATTGGAAGATGTGATTGATCAATTCGATACCCCATTGTATTCCAAAATCGCCAACGAATGTCTCAACTTGCTGCTGGATAAAAAGCAAATAAATCATTCCTTTTTCTTACAGCACCAGGATCAAGCCATACGAGATTTTGCTTTTGCTCACATCGAATCGGAATTTAAATTGAGTGAAAACTGGGAGAAAAAACACGATATCATCTTACAGACGCAGCCTCAGCCCGAAGAAAATTTCAGAAGAGACGCCTTGACCGTTTTGAAAGCTATTCAAATTGATAAGATAAAATTCCTAAAGCGTATAGTTGCAGAAAAAATTCAGGATTATTTTAAGCAGGGCGATTATGAAAATGCAAATAAATACCTGGAAATTGCCAACAAATACAATGAGATACAGAAGAATATAAGTTGATTATCATATTTTAAATTAGAAAATGCCCCATCAAATCTTTTTTAGTCTTCAAATAATGCGCATTTTCGGAATGAGGCTTAATGACGATGGGTACTCGGTCAACAATCTCAATGGGGGAATTTTCGATGGCTTCCAGCTTAAGCGGATTATTGGTTAATAGTCTGATCGATTTAATGTTAAGGTCTTGGAGAATAGTAACGGCCACGTCGTATTGACGAGCATCTACTTCGAAGCCAAGGTGGGTATTAGCATCGGCGGTATTGACGCCGGTATCCTGGAGGTTATAAGCTTTCATTTTATTGATCAGGCCAATCCCACGCCCTTCCTGTCGCAGATAGACCACTACCCCACCCTCTTTGGCTGTCAATTCCAGTGATTTTGCTAATTGTTCCCCACAATCGCATCGCTTAGAACCAAACACATCTCCAGTCATGCATTCCGAATGGATTCTAACCAGTACTTTCTCTTTCGAAGAGAATTGCTCGCTTACCATGGCCAAGTGAGGCATGTTGGCGTTATCTGGGTTCTCGTATGCGATCATCTGAAAGAATCCAAATTCGGTCGGTATTTTTGTGGTTGCAAGTCTTTCCATACAATTTTAACGCTTTGAATCTTCAAAGTTAACGGTTAAAGTTGAATAGATAACCAATATGGAGTGGAAAATGTTTCAATCGGAGTGGTCTCATAAGTCTTTGAGCCTCCTTCTTTGACTTAGGGGTTAATTCATGTTTTGATAAAAAGAGAAAGGGTAGCTAAAAACGCTGTAAGCATTTTATAGCCACCCTTTAGCATTTGCCGGAGCAGATTCATGTCTAAATTTGCTGGAAGTCAGTTTTAACGCCGGTAATACCGTCTTTGTTTTGAAGGTGTTTCAAGCAAATTAGAAGCTAAAATAATTCCGCCTCCTAAGGCAAATGATCCTAAAGCAATGTAAAGAATGAGCATATTATGTTGGTTTTTAATGAATCCAAATAGTGATCGCTCGATAGCAAAAATGGGAGTCTAGTTCAAAAAGGCATAAATCCTTTTTAAGGCAATAGTAATGGATTGGATATAACGTTGAATGGTGGTGTTGAGGATTTTGGGGTTTATGCAATTTAGACAGGGATTTGATTTGCAGTGCAACCTCAACTCTTTCGTGTTGCTAATATGACAATTTTTTACAAATTTCCAAAGAAAATTTAACTTTTTATTAGATTTTATTTTTTAAGGTTCTCAAGATGATGGATAACAGCGCGAACGCTTCCGTATTCCTGAAGCAGGTTAGCGGCTTCTGTCTGAGAAATTTGGAATTCTTCCATGATCATTCTTATCCCACGCTCAACCAGTTTTTGGTTACTGAGCTGCATATCGACCATTTTATTGTCTCGCACTCTTCCCAGTTGGATCATCACGCTGGTACTGATCATGTTGAGGATCAGCTTTTGAGCTGTCCCAGCTTTCATTCGGGTGCTGCCGGTGACAAACTCTGGGCCGACGATCACCTCAATGGGATAATCGGCAAATTCAGTAACCGGAGCATTTGGATTGCAAGTGATGCAGCCTGTGGTAATGCCGTTGTCCTGGCAATCACGCAAGCCATATACGACATAAGGCGTGGTGCCTGAAGCAGCAATTCCGATCACGACATCATTGCCATTTATTTGGTAGTCGCTGAGGTCCTTCCAGGCGAGAGCGGGATTATCTTCTGCAAATTCGACTGCTTTGCGGATGGCGCCGTCACCGCCGGCAATCAGGCCAATTACCCATTCATGCGGCGCGCCAAAAGTAGGCGGGCATTCAGAAGCGTCTACAATACCCAACCGGCCACTGGTGCCAGCTCCCAAATAGAACAAGCGCCCCCCTTTTTTCATTTTATGAGTAATCGCTTCTATCAACGGTTCAATTGCTGGAATGACTTTCTCAACCGCGTGCGGTACGGTCTTATCTTCCTGATTGATTGATGTCAGCAGTTCGTTTACGGTCATTTTTTCAAGATGACGGTAATTAGAAGCTTTTTCAGTTACCTTGGACATAAATTTTATTTTTGTACAAAAGAAGTGACTAAATCCAAAAAATAAGTCTATTGCCTTGTTAAAGAAATTATCTTTACCTAAAATAAAAAACACCTAAAATTAAAAAAATGAGCCAACAGCTTTCGACTTCAGCGACAACAATTACCAAGGGACATTTTGACCCCAACAATCACTGGTATCCTAAAGCGCTGAATGCCACTATTCACCCTCTGATCTTTTTCTTTTTACATCTCAAAAAAGACCGTATTATCCAACGGTACTGTCACTTGCATCCGAAGGTTAATGCGGAGGCGTTGGGTAACTACCTCGCCTACCGACCTAAGTATTTTTTTTGGGCCGGGGCTGATCTAATGCACGTGACCAATGAGGATGGTAACCGCGAAATGGTCGTTATTGAAAATAATTCCTGCCCTTCCGGTCAAAAATCAATGCCCTTACTCATTGATAATGAAGAACAAGGCGGGTATAAATTGCTCGTTGAGCGTACCATAAAGCCACTGATCAAACGTAAAAAGAAAGTTAAAGGCGATCTGGCTGTCATCTTCGATAAAAATCCGATGGAAGCTTCCGGCTATGCCCATGCCATCGCCGATGCACTTGATGAAGATGTCCATTTCGCTCCTTATTATACACATGATGCCAATCCTCCCGTCCAACTTAAAGACGGAATTCTGCATGTCTTAACGGAAAGCGGAGAATGGCGCCCCATCCGTTCCGCCTTTCGTTATTTAACTCAAAAGCCATGGAGCAGGCTACCCATACACTCCAAAACGCAAATAATAAATCCTACCCTCGCCTGCTTATCAGGAGGACGAAACAAAATGGTCGCAGCCAAGGCTTACGACTTCTTTAATACCGAATTGCAAGAGCACGGCCTGGAAATTCTTACCCCCGAAACCATTTGGGATGTGAGCAAAAATGAGATCCCGCTATGGTTTCAAAAGCTGGGTGGACAAGCAGTGATCAAAATTCCGTACAGCAATGCTGGTCAAGGAGTTTTTACCATTGTAAACGAACAAGAACTGGAAGAATTTATGAAAATGGATTTCAACTATGACCGGTTTATTGTGCAAAGCCTGATCGGCAATTACCACTGGAGTTCCATGACTAGCAAAGGTCGCCTCTATCATGTTGGAACCATGCCCAATGAGAAAGGTAATACCTACGTAGCGGATATCAGAATGATGGTAAGTGCAACAGCGGAAGGGATTAAACCCCTTGCAATTTACGCCCGGAGAGCAAAAAACCCGCTAACTGATTACCTTGACTCCAGCGCCAATTCGTGGGATATTCTGGGGACCAACTTATCAATCAAAGAAGGTGAAAACCAATGGGGGTCAGATACCAAACGATTGGTCTTAATGGATCGTAGAGATTTTAATAAACTTGGATTGGGATTAGACGACCTGATCGACGGCTATATTCAAACCGTCCTTTCCATGATCGCCATTGATAAGATGGCCCAATATCTGGTCAATTCTAAAAACAGGTTCCGAGCCAAGTTATTCCGCTCGCTCAATGATGACCAATCATTGATTGATGAAATATTAATTCAGTAAAGCAAAGCTATTGAAAAAGTTATTTAAAATTCTGGTGCTCACTGACCATAGAGCACATAGTATTCATAATTCAGTCTATACGCTGGCTAATGCCTTGCGAAGCCACCCCAAATGTGAGCATATACACATTGCCAGCAGGGGGTACCCGGGTAATGAGGAATTTTTTTATCGCATGCGGGGTACCAGCCTGAAAGTTAATGATATGGAGCGGGCCATCCGCTTTTCCAAGACAGGAAAAGCCTTTCAGTTTAGTGAACGTATGGTAGACATCAGAGATTATGATTTCATCCTCATGCGGTTACCTCGTCCGATACCCACCGGATTTTTTGACTTTTTATTGGAGCAGGTTCCGGAAGAACGGTTTATCAATTCCCCGAGGGGGATTGCAATAACTGGTCATAAGCGATATTTACTTAACTTTGAAGGCTGGGCGCCCCCGATGAGGTTTTGCACCTCGCTTGAACATATTTACACCTTCAAGGAACAGTTTCCGATTGTCCTAAAACCTGTAGAGAGCTATGGTGGAAATGGCATACTGCGATTGGAAAACGACCAAATCTATGTAGGACAGCAGCCCTTTCTCATAGATACTTTTATTCCGGTCATTGAGCAGCAACTATTAAACGGAGGCTATCTGGCGATGAAATACCTGAAGAATGTACATATGGGAGATAAGCGGATTATTGTGATCAACGGCGAGATCATGGGTGCTGCCTTGCGGCTACCGGCAAAAGATTCCTGGCTATGCAACGCATCCCAGGGCGGTACCTCCCATTATACCGAACCCGATGACAGAGAGCGACAAATGGTTCAGGCTATTCACGAAAAGGTATCTAAAGAGGGCATCGTCATGTTTGGCCTGGATACGCTGGTAGACGATCATGGAAACCGGGTCTTGTCAGAGATCAACACGCTCAGCATTGGCGGCCTCAAACAATTAAATCTGCTGACCGGAAAGCCGGTGGTAAAGAAAGCGGCTAAGGCGTTGATGGAATATATTGGTGGTTTATAGTTAGTAATTAATAGTTAATAGTTAGTAGTTAGTAGTTAATAGTTAGTAGTTAGCAACATTTGACAATCAAAGATTGTCAAATGTTGCACATTGCACATTGCACATTGCACATTACAAAAGTTATGTTACATTTAAAAGAAAAATTTAGGTTTATAAAAAAGCTCAATGTAGCGAAAGCCCCCAAGGGGGATATTACCCGCTATTTTCTTCAAATTGTAGCGGATGGGATGGGAATGCCTGTTTATATCCCCCTTATGGTAGCCAGAGGGCACTCGCCCGGGCCTATTGTGGGCGTAACGGCGGCGGTACACGGTAACGAGCTCAATGGTATTCCGGTTATTCAGCGATTATTCAAAGAATTGGATATGAGCACCTTGAAAGGAACTGTTGTTGGGGTACCGGTGATGAATGTTCCGGGCTTTTTGCTTATGCAGCGTTATTTTAACGACGGCATGGACCTTAACCGGATCATGCCGGGCCGGGAAGATGGCAATACCAGCGAGGTATATGCTCATAGGTGGACCGAGCGCATTCTTTATCAGTTCGATTATTTGCTTGATCTACATACCGCAAGTTCAGGCCGAATCAACTCCTACTATATACGGGCAAATTTAGACAACCCCGATACCCGGAAGCTTGCTCTGCTCCAAAATGCCCAGATCATTCTACATAGCCCTGCTCCTGATAGTACTGTTCGGGGAACTATTAATGACATTGGCGGAAAAGGCATTACCCTGGAAGTTGGTGACCCAGATAAATTCCAACGCGGCTTGATCCGTTCAGGGCTGACGGGAATGTTTAACTCCCTGATTCACTTAGGGATGCAGGAAGGAGAGATCGACCCGCCGGAAGAACCACCAGTTATTTGTAGGTCTTCTTATTGGATATACACTGATCAAGGAGGTATCCTATCCGTCCTGCCTAAAGTAACGGATATGGTAAAAGAAGGCCAGGAGATTGCCATTTCCAGAAATATCTTTGGCGACATTCTCAAAACCTATTATGCGCCAGAAGACGGTATTGTGATTGGTAAAAGCGTCAACCCGGTAGCACAGACAGGAGCAAGAATACTGCATTTGGGCGTAGTGACGTAGTGGTTTAACTCATTCGGTTTCATTAAGATTTAATTAATGCTTTACGGCCTTGAAAAAAATATTCAATCCCATGAAAACTCAACTAATCTTCAGTACTCTAATTTTCCTTTTGTTGTTGGCCTGCCAGCCTACTACAGACTGTGAAGATCAGCTTTTAGCAAGTAAAAGCCTCTTACAAAAAGCAAAGAAAGCATTGGCAGAACAGGAAGGAGACTTGATCCACACGCTTTATTTTTCTTTTAGAGATACCGTTTCTGAAAAAGGGAAAAAGAGTTTTGAAATAACCCTCGCTGCCTTAGGCGAGGTTGATGAAGTTAGTGGCTTTTCGCTTGGAAAAGTCAGTACAGTAGAAGATCCGAGGCATCCTTTTGAGTTTGATGTGGTAGTCAAAATGGTTTTCAAGTCGGAAGAAGATTTAGCAGCCTACCAGCAGGATTCCACTCATTTAGCAGTAAAAAAACAGTTGGGAAAGTATTTGAAAGGGGTAAAAGTGTTGGATTATTTGCGGGAATAGGCAAATAATCCAACGAAGAATAAGTTTATTGAACCACAAGTTTACGGATTCCTCTCAATTGCTGATCGCCAAACAACTGGTACAAGTAGATGCCTGGAGGTAAATCGCTAACATTTAAGCTTACCTGATAGGTGCCTTTCAGCATAGATTCATCCACTAAATTGGTGATAATCTGTCCCTTACTATTCATCAAAATCAGTTGGACGTCTGTATTGGCCGGAACAGCAAACGTAATGGTTGTAGAGTGATGAGCAGGGTTTGGAAAGTTTTGATTCAAGATAAAACCTTCTCCTATGGGAACCTCATCTATTTGCTCGACACTGCTGACAAGGTATTGCACATCGTACCAGAATCCCACTTTTTTCATCTGATCATTTTCTGACGTCTGACCAATAAGCGTCTGGCCGACCGTACCGTGTATATGGTTATTGCCACTGGAAATCAGATCACCTCCATTTCCGAACACACTGGAGTTCAGCTCCGTTTGCGCCCTCATAAGTGTAGTGGTACACCCAATGAGCAATAAGAGTAGTATGTAAATTTTATAATGGTTTGAATTCATTTTAAATTTCTTTTTGGTGAGTTAATGGGATGGCTATCGTTTTCAGATCATATAATTCAACCCGATCAACTCTATTAATAAATCAACTGATCAATCTTAACGGTTATACCGTTGTACCATTGCACCGTTTAACCGTCATCTCGTTATTTCTCCACCCACATAGCATGAAAATTATGGATAAAAACGAGCGCATCTTTGGCTCCACTATCAAATTTTCTTCCCACTAAATAGTAAGTTGTTGGGCCTGTGACATCATTATCCACTCCAGACAAAGAAAAGGTAAGCGCTTGGAAAGAGTCTGACGAACCGGGTCTCCACCATGCACGGCCAATTTGTGTTCCATCTACCGATCCTTTATTAATTTTAAACTCATAACGTCCTGAACCATCACCATTGATTTCAGCAACCAGATTTCCCGAAAGGGTGACATCATAGGTACCGCTTTCATTAATCGTAAAACTGGAAATCTCTACGAAACTGGTTGAAGTGATAGTAACACTTGTTGTAACAGAGGATTGGCCCATATTTATAGAAGGTAAAGCTGAAGCAGGAAATTTACCATCGCCATCCAGCGGAAGCAACGTATTCGGAGTTGGCGTCAAGCTAACCCCATAGCCTTGTACAGCTGCTGAATTCAAGCTGTAGGCTGAAGCGGTCAATTTTACTCTTGGGGTCATTTCCGGGTCAGCACCAACCGTAACGCCCAACCAGTATTCGTCATTAAAATCATTAGATAAGGATACCACATCACCCAGAATTACATCAAAAACGCCCCCTTCAACCGAAACCGTCTTGGCTTCCTGCCAAATCTCGGTGCCTCCGGTAGCTACATCATACAAGGAAAAAGTCATGCTGTAGTTCCCGTCCGGTACCGGCGCACCGTTGGATTCTGTTAAAACGCCCTGGTAGCTGATCTCTTGAGGAATTTGGGCAATAGCAAGTTGTAACATTAAAAAGGAAAGTAGAAAAAGGAAAGTTAACTTTTTCATAAAAAAGGTTTTAGGTTATAAGATATAGGTATATACAAAGGATGCCTAAATTGTGACACGCCTTTAGAATTTTTTTTCAGGAGAAGTAGAATTTCTTCTAAGAAGCAGTGAGTAGAGGGATAATAGAGTGAGAGGATAATCCTATCAAAACTATAATTTTCAATAAGTTGATAATTTTAACGAAAATCGCAAGATTTGGGAATAGATTTTTTCTGCGATCCACCTAATGGAGGAAATAAAATACAGTATTAGTTTTGGACCTCTTCTTCCAACCCAAACTGTTTGTCATGAGGATTCCACATTTACTCCAGAGGAGCAATATATTTGTGGTAATAGAGCTAACCAACCGTTTTGGAATGCTCCAGCGGAGCTTGATCTTTTATCAAGAGCAGAACCCCTAACCAAAACATTTTAATATCCAGGTGCGCTGCACCAGCAATAAATCATTGGCATATTTGGACTCCAAAGATGAAGGTGCGCTGCACCAGCAATAAATCATTAGCATATTTGGACTCCAAAGATGAAGGTGCGCTGCACCTCATATAGAAAATAAATCAATTATTGGAGTGGACCCCTTCTGCTTGTCAAGAGAACTTCCAAATTTGCTCCAGAGGAGCAATATATTTGTGGTAATAGAGCTAACCAACCGTTTTGGATGCTCCAGCGGAGTTTGATCTTTTCCCGGGAGCAGAACCCCTAACGTCACCCAATCAATAGGTTCTAGGCAGGTGTAAAAAAAGCGTACAACTCATCAATAGTGGTCTCGCTGCGGTTAACATCTTTGACGACCAACCCCTTTTCTAAAATGATGATCCGGGAGCATACATCAGTGATATAATTGAGGTTATGGCTACTGATCAGAAAGGTCTTATCTTTGCTCTGCTCCTGAACCAGGTTTTTAACCCGTAACTGAGTAGAAGGATCAAGATTGGAGAAGGGTTCATCCCATACCACCAGTTCGGGATTACCAATTAGAGCACCTACCAAACCTACCTTTTTCTGGTTTCCTTTAGAAAGGTCCCTTATGTATTTTTTCTTTCCCAGTATTTCATCGTTGAAGATGGCTTCAAACTGCCCGACAAACTGTTGCACATCAACGGGAGAAAGGCCATAAATTTTCCCTACGAATTCGAAATATTCATCGGAAGTTAAAAAGCCGATGAGGAAGCCTTCATCCAAAAAAGCGGTGGTGTACAACTTCCATTCCTCCGTCTGGCTGACATCCTGTTCTTTAGATAATACCTTTCCCTTAGTTGCTTTGATTAGGTCCAGCACCAGGCTGAATAAGGTCGTTTTACCGGCACCATTATTACCTACTACTCCAACTACTTCTCCTTTTTGAATTTCCAACTCCGGCACATCAAGTACCTTGGTTTGATCGTACACTTTAACCAGTTCTTTTATTTGAAGCATAGCATTATTTTATTTTTCTAAAAGCCGAAGAAATACGGTAACGGTTGTTCATAAAAATATTGGTACACCACCTTATAATAGCCCGGTGGAAAATCACTCCTAACAAGCTGGGAACCACCAGAAAGAGAATTCCCCCCCACATTCCGGCAATCGTTTCCCCTACAAGAAAGATACCGCAAGGAACAATCAACAGCGGAAAAGCAATGAGGTAATGGCCCGCACCGAAGCCATCAAAATTGAACGCGCCACCTTCATTGGGGTCGATACCTTTGGAGTTGGAACTTGCCAGGAGCATATACCCCAATATCGAACCGCTAATATTAAACAGCAGCATGACGGTATTAAACAGCAGAATATTCGGATCGATTAAAGCGTAAGGAATACAAAGGGCGTAAGTGATGAGGCACCCGATCACCAGAATGTAATATTTACCTCGAAATATATCGTAGATTTTATTTCCTCTGGTCATCAGCAGATCAAAATGCAGGCTATTCCAGGATAGCATCAGCTGTCCGTGATTGAGGGCGATCAGCCCGGTCATGATCAGGCCCCAGATGATCAGCACATATGGACTCTCCAGGGTTTCCTGATCAAAAAAGAAAGCAGGAAACAACAGAAACAGAAAACTCATAATCAAATAAGCTCTTGCCCGCTTGGAGCGGAGCATGAGTTTAACTTCCAGCTCCATGATACGCCCAGCCGCTCCAAAGCGGTCAAAAATGCTGAGGTTAAAGTTGCTTCCGTAAAACTGGCGTTTTTCCTGTTGCTGCTCCAGGGAAAAGTGTTGAACAAAGAACTGATGCAATAGCACGTAAATAAGCCCTGCCCCCAGGAAAGGTACTACGCTAAAGCCCAGGTTGGAGGTGACCAGAGCAATAGTAGCTTTGAGACCAGGCAACAACCCAATAATGCCTTGCATTTCGAGAAAAAACAATACTAACAGTCCAACCAATAAGCTGGCTGGCCATACTTTTTTGAAGGCCAGCGCTTTGGTGATCCCAAAAGAGGCATAGTTATTAAAAATGACTATACCAAGGGCGAAAACAGCAAATCCTGTAGCCTGAAAACCGGTATAAAACGGTAGGATCTCTAAGAAAAAGAAGGGCACCAAAAAGAACAGTGGCAGGATATTAAAAAAGCTGCCAATTGACCGGGAAAGCAGGTAATGCGCCATCGTTCTTTTTTTAATGGGCAGGACCATATAGGGTTTGATCTCCAGCGATGGATACTTTTGCATGAAATAACGCACCAGAATATCGGCCAGACAATAATAGAGGAAAAAAGCCCCGCCTAAAATCATAATATCCTGCCCCGGAAACAGTTCATCCAGCACTTTTCCCGCTACAAACCCCAATCCTAGCATAGTTAAGCCTATATAAAGGCCAAAAAAGCCAAGAAAGACAGATTGGACAACAGATTGCGTCCAGACGGGAGAGCGCCTAAGGCGTAGCCAGGACTGTTTGAGTAGTCGGTAAAGCATATAATAAATATATTGATACTTTAGATTTTGTTCAAAAAATAGTTCAAGATAAAACTTTTTAATAAAGTTTGTAACTATTCAGTATAACCTGGAAATTACCTTTTCATTCCCTTTTCATTGCTCATTCTTAATTGCCTCTGCTAGTTCCGACGTCTTCGTCGGAACCTGATTTCAGGGTGCCTCCAGGCACCCGAAAAGTATGCCTATACACAAAACTACCATCCGTATTTCACTTATCGAAACAGATTCACCAATCGTTGAGACGTCTCAACTAGCCACTGCAATACAGATTTCATGACCTTTAGTATGTAATTAAATCACTTAAACGAATCATCATGAGATCATATAAGCTTTCCCAACTAATTATCCTTACCCTTTGCTGTTTAGGCATGCTTCCATTGAATGGGCAGGATACTATTTTGTTGACTCTGGATACTACCATCATTGTAAAAATTAAAGGGGTCGACCAGGATTTTGTAGAGTATTCCCCACTCCATTCCGTTAATCAAGGACGCACCTTCTTTATTGAATGGAACGTCATTGAAGAAATCAGGCGTTATGATAACAAGAAAACGTTTTCAAATACTAATAAAGCGCAAGGTAAGCCACACGGTCCAGTATGGGCATTACTTGGTATTTCAATAGGCTATCCCGGAGGAATTGGCCCCGGGTTTGGGTTGACCTATTCCAGAAAAGAACATATGGTCAAGTTGCAGGCAGATCTCATCTTTGAAGTTGATCTCGGAACTGCTGTAAAAGAATTGCCAAAAGAAAATATATTGATGACCGGGATAACCTACGGTTACCACATCGTTAATAAACCAAGTTTTAAGGTTACGCCTTCTATTGGTCTGGGTTACTATATATATAACCGAAGGGGAGCATTAATACGGGATAATCGAAGCTGCACCAATTACCTCTTATTTAACGCTTGTACAGGAACGATGAAATTTAAAAAAGTAAAGGAGTCATCTATCGGAGTCCCTATTGAGTTATTGTTTGGCTTTTACACCTCCGAGCGAGAAAGAACCCGGCTAGAGTTTCAATTCAAAGGGATGCTGGCTACCTCGGAGAGTGTTTTTAATACCGGTGTATTTTTGCATTTTTAGGGGTAACAAGGCTGGTTTTGAAGGACTCATAAAGTTAAGTTTGGTTTAACGTAGTGACGTAGTGACGTAGTGACGTAGTGACGAAAAAATTCATTCCCTTTTCATTGCTCATTCTTAATTGCCTCTGCTAGTTCCGACGTCTTCGTCGGAACCTGATTTCAGGGTGCCTCCAGGCACCCGAAAAGTATGCCTATACACAAAACTACCATCCGTATTTCACTTATCGAAACAGATTCACCAATCGTTGAGACGTCTCAACTAGCCACTGCCAGCTCATTTCCATGATATTTGGCAATATAATTAAACCACTTAAATATATTGTCATGAAATTATTTTCGCTGCCTCAACTGCTTATTGTTTTTCTTTGCTTTTCAAGCATTCTTCCATTAAACGGTCAGGATACCATTCTACTAACCTCAGATACGAACATTATTGTAACTATTGAAGAGGTGAACTACGATTATGTGAAATATTCACTCTTTAATGCAGAAAATGAAAAGACCTACCTGCTACCCTTGGAAAAGATTAAAGAAATCAAGAGTTATAACAAGAAAAATAAATTTTCTGTACCAAACAAAGAAAAAAGTGCTCCTCACAGTCCCATTGGATCCCTTTTTGGTATAGCATTAGGCTCCCCCGGAGGAATTGGCCCTGGATTTGGGTTGACTTATGCTGCTAGAAAGCACATGGTTAAATTACAGGCAGATTTCATCCTTGAAATTGATCTTGGTATTCAGATTGGTGAAGGAATACGAGAACTGCCCAGAGAAAATATGTTGATGACAGGATTAACTTATGGCTATAAAATAGTTGATAAACCCAGCTTTAAAGTCATTCCTTCCATTGGAATCGGGCACTATCTATACAACCGCAGAGGAGATCTAAAAAGGAATGATGTAACCTGCACCAGTTATATCTTTTTTGGTGTCTGTGAAGGTGATCGTCAATACGAGCGGATCACGGAATCGTCTATTGCTATTCCTGTTGAATTGATGTTTGGCTTTTATACGTCCAGGAATGAACGAACCCGACTTGAATTTCAAATCAAAGGGATGCTGGCAAAAACGGAGAAGTTTTACAGTACAGGCGTGTATTTACATTTTTAAGGGTAACAAGGCTGGTTTCGAAGGACTGGCGTAGTCACGTAAAATTTCATTCCAATTTCATTCCCTTTTCATTCCTCATTCTTAATTGCCTTTGCTGGTTCCGGCGTCCTCGTCGGAACCTGATTTCAGGGTGCCTCCTGGCACCAGGAAAGCATGCCTATACACAAAACTACCATCCGTATTTCACTTATCGAAACAGATTCACCAATCGTTGAGACGTCTCAACTAGCCACTGCAATACAGATTTCATGACCTTTAGTATGTAATTAAATCACTTAAACGAATCATCATGAGATCATATAAGCTTTCCCAACTAATTATCCTTACCCTTTGCTGTTTAGGCATGCTTCCATTGAATGGGCAGGATACTATTTTGTTGACTCTGGATACTACCATCATTGTAAAAATTAAAGGGGTCGACCAGGATTTTGTAGAGTATTCCCCACTCCATTCCGTTAATCAGGGCCGAACCTACTTCATCCAACGAGAGATCATCGAAGAGATCAGGAGTCCTGATAAAAAGCATACGTTTTCAACGCTTGATAATGCGCAAGGAAACCCTCGCGGTCCATTGCATTCATTACTGGGCATAACAGCGGGATCTCAACAAAGACTTGGTCCTTCTATTGGATTGACCTATTCTTCAAGAAGACATCTGATCAAGTTGCAGGCGGATTACCTGTTTGAAATTGACATTGAGGCTCCGGTAAAAGAATTACCGAGAGAAAATATATTGATGACTGGTATAACGTATGGTTACAATATAGTTGATAAACCAAGTTTTAAAGTAGCGCCTTCCGTTGGTGTGGGTTACTATGTGTATAACCGAAGAGAAGCTCTAATAATAGATAACCGCAACTGCACCAGCTATATTTTATTTGGGGCTTGTGACGGAACGAGGCATTTTACAAAGTCAAGGGTATCATCTATCGGAGTCCCTATTGAGTTGATGTTCGGCTTTTACACCTCCGAGCGAGAAAGAACCCGGCTGGAGTTTCAATTTAGAGGCATCATTTCACATCCTGAGCCGTTTTTTACTTCAGGTGTGTTTTTGCATTTTTAAGGGTAACAAGGCTGGTTTTGAAGGACTGATGTCGTGACGTAGTGATGTAAATTTTCATTTCTTTTCATTCCCTTTTCCTTTCTTTTTCATTGCTCATTTTTCATTCCTCATTCCTCATTCCTCATTGATTTCCTTTTCTCCAAAAATTCCGTGATCTGCCCTTTCCAGTTTTTATCTCTGAAAAACAGCAGGACCCATAGGGCGATTATGAAAAAAATAGTTGCTCCGGTTTGTACATTAAACCGGAAAAAGTGGGCCAGCGCCTTGCCGATGGCTCCAATCTGATAATTTTCCGGATCGTTGTTGACCAGGTAGTACAAAGCGATAAACAACACCTTGAGTTGTACAAATAAAAATAAGAGTACCAATCCGATCACGATGAAGATGAGTTTATTTTTGAGGGGTGCAGGAGAGATCGAAAAAAGAGCGATTAAAAAACAGAAAGGAATGTACCAGACGGTCAGGATGTTGAGGATGTAGTAATTTCCGCCCAATTCAAGCGTGTTTATCCCTTTTTGTATGGCTTCTCTCTTTATTTTTTCTAAAGCTTCTTTATTCTTATAGATCACTTTGATGGAGTTACTACCTTGCTGTTGCTCAAACTTAAAAAAGGTAGAAGCGAGGAAAGTAGCGTAGGTACTATTTACGCTGGATGTAATAAATCGATAGTTCCAATCTTTTACGGCCGGAACGGTGAGCAATGCTACCAGTAAAAAATAGATCAGGATAAAAGGAAGTAAATATTTTTTTAGTAACCGGATCAATTTATTGGTATTTTTTAATGGCCCAATCCGCCCAGATGAGCCAGACGATCAGGGTGATAAAAATGAAAAGGGCGAAGCCTCCGTGCAAGTGTAGCCCTTCAAAGATATTTCTAGCATAGATATTGGCAAAAAACAACCCTATAATTCGAAGGATGTTCAGGATAAACAAGGTAAGGACTCCAAAAAACACACCGATAAGTTTGGATCGAAGCGCTACCGGAATAATCATGACCCCGATAATAAAAAAGGCGATCGGTTCAATGCCGTCACACCCTTTGCTGACGTTGATGGAGCCGGCAGCATTTTCCACTACTCCACCGGTCACGGTAGCTCCCTGGTTAAAAAGATTCAAAACGATACCCGTCAAACTTGCCTGAAACTGGATAAATGGAGTAAGGATATAATCGGTAAAAAAAGAAGTGCTGTAGACTACATAAAACAATACAATGAATAGCACGAAAGCCAGCACAAACTTCAAGATGGATGTACTTCCTTTAAGTTGGCTAGTTAAAGCGGAAAGGCTAAAGCGATTACCGGAGGTTTGCTTCTGCTTTAATTTTCGTCCCTTTTTATGGTTCTTTCTATTGGTAGCCAATGGATTTATTTTTTCCATAAAGATAAAATTCGGAAAGAGAAAAAAGAAAAAAAGGCCAACCCTTTTCAGGATTGACCTTTTTGAAGTGATCTTGCTGGTAAGTAAAAGTGTAAAGTTTTATTAATCAACCATTTGAAAAGCTCGCAAACCTGTATTTTTAAGTTTAGTTTATAATCGGTTCAGCTCTCATCCATCAACCAATAAGGACTCATAAGGAACCGCCTGCCATTCCGCCACTGCTTTTTCTTCAGAGCTAAAATTTATACCCAAAGCAATAACTTCTTTTCCCTGATTGAGAAAAGGGCTTCCATAGCGTCTTTCTCTAATTTGATTAAGCGCTGAACCTGCTGAACCATCAAGCTTGAATTCCATCACATAGATGCAATTTTGGGTATGAACGACCGTATCCACTCTGCCTTTTGCAGTGTTTACTTCCGACTGAACAAACAAACCTATGGCGGAAAAACTTAAATGTAATACGGCATGAAAGAAGGCTTCTTGTTTTTGTTGGAAAATCTGGTGGGGAATAGTGGAAAAAAGGACGTTGGTCAATTCAACTAAACGTTCCATTTCACCTTTTTCCAGCGCCTCTTTTATGTTGATCAACAGAGGCAAGCTATCTGTTTTGGTCGTTTCTCGGAAGGCGGCTAATAAGTGCTGTTGCATGGTATCCTTTACTTCCCGGTTGGGATAATCAAGGGTGTATAGCCCACTTGACGGATCATACGCGTGAATGGTAAGGTAACCGGTTTGAAAAAGCAGCGCCAACCAGTTAAGGTCATCCACGGTAAAGCTTTCAAACATGACCTGTCCTGCCACCAATTGGTTTAAGTTGAAATGAAATTCTTCTCTTAGCTTTTTAATTAAAAATGTAGGAGTGCCCGTCTCCCACCAATAGTTGGCAAATCGTTGAGAGGCGAATAGGTTAAGGATCGAAAACGGATTGTACAGTCGCGTCTCCGTACCCCAACTGTATCCATTATACCATAGCTTGATTTCTTCCTTCAGGTCATCGATTGATTTCCCGGTTTTTTGAGCAAGTTGTTCAATGTCTGAATCGAAGGAGGTTTCCAATTCTGCCTGGGTATAACCTGCAATCGTCTCAAACTGCTCAACCAAGGTAATATCTCGCAAATGGTTCAAATCTGAAAAAAGAGATACTTTGCTGAATTTGGACACCCCCGTAATCAAAAAGAAACGTAGGAAGGGGTCAGCATCTTTGATGATAGAAAAGAAATTTTTTAGGATATCCCGGTTCATTTCTGCTTTTCCCGGATCATCAATATAATCTACCAGGGGCTTGTCATATTCATCAATGAGGAGGACGACTTTTCTTTCTTTTTTACAGAGTTTTTCCAGCAGTTCCGCGAATTTCTGGTCGTATGTGCTTCTTTTTAATTGGATTTCATGGGAAGCAGCCATCAAGTTCAATCTTTGATCCAGGGCTTCTGCCAATCCCATAGTTTTGTAACCAATGCTACTGAAGGAAAAATGTAATACCGGATGCGGTTCAAAATCATACTTGTCCTCAATCCATAATCCTTTAAAAAAATCCCGCTCTCCCAGAAACAGGTATTTAAGCGAAGAAACCAATAAAGATTTTCCAAATCGCCGGGGGCGGGAAAGAAAGTAATACTTGCCGGTTTCGACCAGTTCATAGATCTCCCTCGTTTTATCCACGTACAAATAACCACCTTCTCGAAGCTCGCGAAAATCCTGTATGCCGATAGGGTACTTTTTCATACTGGTAAAGATAGAGAAAAAAGGGGGTTTTGGCGATCTGAAGGGACACAATGTTTTTATTTATTGCATCAACCCTTTTAATTTTGATGAGGGGAATCAATTACACAATTTCAACTTTGAAGAACCACCGGGCAAATTAGACAATCACCGCAAATCTATTTAAACTCCATCTAATTTTTTCTTTCCCGAAAGCAAAAAATCGAGGAAACTTTGTAAATCCAGAAACAATCAATGAATTGTTATTTTTTTTGTCCTGAAGCCGGGGGCATTCATTAACCGAACAAAATAAATCCCTGGGGACAAAAATGACAAATTCAATGAGTTATCCTTCACAACGGATCGGAAAACAAGCCGTCCATCTGTGGAAAATATCCAAATATCATAGCTATCGCCTGTCATTTCTCCTTTCACGGAAAGATTTTTACTGATTGGATCCAGGATAAGTTGAATACTTTTTTCGGGAACTTCACCTTCCACAAGTATAACAGAAGAAAAAGAGAAATTCTCATTGTTATCCTCTTGCCTCAATTTATAATAGTGGAAGTTAGATATGGGATTAGAGTCAATTAATTCATATTTAGTAAAACCGAAAGTTGTACCCTTTCCTTGTACCCACCCCAACCGGCCCCATTGTTCCCCATCTAAGCTTCGTAAAACGAAGAATCCTTTGTTGTTAGATTCGGTGGCCGTAGACCAGCGAAGGTGTATTTGGCCATTTTTCCAAAGACCTGAAAAAGCAATAAGTTCAACGGGAAGAAGAGCACATCCTCCTGGAGGTGCATTCGTCAGGTCAAAAGTAATCGAAGGGCATAGGTTCAGCGTATTAATTCCACTATTAAGGATAAGATCCCCAATATTAACATAATAAATAGTGTGAATACCTCCATTAACGATCAGCGTGCCTCCACTTTGAACATAAACAGTGTTAGCTCCACCGGATATTTCAACCGTTGCGCCGGTTTCTACAAAAATATCACGGACCCCCCACTGGTAAAAAACATGGCGCTGCTGCAAACCCAAACCGGATCAAACCCTCCTGAGATGGTAGTAGATGAAGTCACTACCACTGCATTTGAGGGAATAGCCGGATCACATTGTGCAAGTAGAAAGAAACGAGAAGATAAAAGAAACAAAGTAAAAAATAACCGGAAATAAGCAAACATGGCAATGAAGCAGTTTAGGGTTTTTGTCTGAGTTATGAAAAGTAGTTACAGCGAGTTAACATTCCGAACGTGATAATTACAATGATATTTGTCAACTTACTGACAACCTCTTGGTCTAGTCAAAGTTATCAACTTTTTTCATAAACAAAATTTTCAATCTCATTCTTATTGACATTGGAAAAATCAATCAAACGACTAATAATCTAGGAATGTTTAAACCAAGCATCCTTTTCGTTATCTTGATCTTTGTGCAGTCCAGCAATTCCATCTGCCAAACTTTTGCGTTTCCCCTGGACCCGGGGAGAGTTTCCCCCGTTACGGACGTTATTTCTTTTTCAGAAAGTTCCATCCTGTTCTCAAGTTATGTTTTCGGTACTTCAATATTTACCATCGGACAATCAAATATAACCTTACTTGACTTCAATGAGGGGCAGATCTGGAGTTTCGCTTACGAATATGGATTTGGATTGGGCGCCAACTACTCTTTAATCACCAATTGGGAAAGTGAGAATGCCATCCTTCTCTCATTTTACACAGAAACAGATAATCAAAACAAAGTCTTGACAAAGTTGGACTACCAGGGAAATGTGCTTTGGTCTAAGAGATATGGCCCTGACCAAGATATAAATCCGGTGAATTTAGGAATTACCGGAACAGTTATTGACGAACGATGGAAATGCCATTCTTACCGCAGGGCCCGCTTTTTTTTCAAACAGCAATGGCGATTATGATTATTTTATTTCGAAAATTAATCCTGACGGGCAAGTCATTTGGGGTAAAAAATTATGCTTTTCTTGCCTTGGGGATTTCGACACCCAATTCGGAGACCAGCTCATTGCAGACAATGGGGATTTTATTATTGTGGGTTCCGTAAACCCTGACAATGGCCCCGGCATTGACAGCGACGACATTTTTCTGGCTCGGATTTATCCAGACGGAAATATCCTTTGGACGAGGACCTATAATTTGAATATCGGGTTCTTAGATCCGGACGAGAAAGCCCATAGAATTATCCAATTGCCAAATGGAGAGTTAATGGTGTGTAGCCAAAAAAAAGGTCAGACAAAAGCATCTGACCTACCTGAATAATAAATATTTTTTTGAAACGACAACTCAAATGACAACACGGCGGATTTTCAAATTCATAACTTCCTATCTGTCAATTGTCTTGCCGAATTAAAAGTGATCTCGCTGGGGCTCGAACCCAGGACCCTCTGATTAAAAGTCAGATGCTCTACCGACTGAGCTACGAGATCGTATGCCTTGTTTTTAAGGCGGTGCAAAGCTAAGAAGGTATTTTCTAAATATCAAAAATAATACTTACTTTTTTCCGCCTTTTTTTAATTACAACTTCTTAACAGCAAGCTACAGTTTTTGGTTCATGTGATAATTAAATATTTCTCGCAAAGTCGCAAAGTAGGTCAGGATCGAACACGGATTAAACAGATCTATCGGATCTTCGCAGATTTCCTATTTTCTATTTTCCTACAATTCCAACTTTCCTATTTTCCCCTGTACCGCTGCACCGTTGCACCCTCTGTATTCTATTTTCCTACAATTCCTACCTTCCTGTTCTCCTATTTTCCCCTGTACCGCTGCACCGTTATACCCTCTGTACCCTATTTTCTATATATCCGAGTTTCCAAATTTCCTACCTTCCTGTTCTCCTATTTTCCCCTGTACCGCTGCACCGTTATACCCTCTGTACCCTATTTTCTATATATCC